>CALDSM010000419.1 GCA_937923585.1 uncultured bacterium | reverse complement strand
CAAGCAAATTGGAGCGGGTGCTCTTCTTCGCCTCTCCGTCCGATGCGCTCTTGCCGATGGTCGAGATGTCGAACACGGAGCCGTCCTTCTGCGGGACAACCCAGTTCGCCTTCGGGAAGAAGGTGAGCACCCAGGCGCGGTCGGCGTCGTCAACGACGCCGTCCCCGTTCATGTCGTCCGCCCTCCCGTCGCCGTTGATGTCCACCAGTTCCGGTGCCGTCCCCCAGGCCACGTTGGTGACCGGAACTATCGAATCGAGCAGTGGAAGAATCCCGAGACCTTCCTGGTATGCCGAGAGTTCCTGCGTGTTGAGGAACACGCCGTTCAAATCGGCGTCCTCCCACAGCAGCACGCCCGAATCCAGGCTCTGGTTGTCATTGTTTTTCGGATTGAGCGGCTTCAGCACGTCCGGCGTAAAGTCCGGCCCCCAGAAGGCCACGGAAATCTGGCTCATCGTCATCCGGCCGCCCGCATTGTTCACATAGGGGTCGGCGTCGCCGATGAGGTTGATGCCCAGCATGGCCGTATGGAAACTGTTGGCCTCGGTCTTTTGCGTGAGCAGGCGGGCCTTGGCCTTGTCCGGCGCCCACTGGCTGGCCCGCGGGTACTCGCCGGGCCTCAGTTGCGCGGACCATGTGGCAAGTTCGGGCAGCGCGGGCTGCGCGGGCGGCGTCGGATAGGCGGTCGAACGCGGACCCGCGGGCGGCGCGTCGCCGGTGTCCGGGTCGGTGTTGAAGAACGGCACGGTCTCATAGGCGTACTGGCCGTAGGTTTCGGTCTCGTTGTAGGTCATCGAGACGCTGAAGGTGCCGAAGGGAACCGTTGCCTGGCCGAACTGCCGCCAGGTGGTGACATCCACCGAGTGCCCGTTCTGGAACTTGCCCTGCTCAAGCCCGAAGGGATCAAGCCACTGGTCAAACCCGGTCAGCGGGCCGCCGCCGATGGGCGAGTAGCCGCCAATCGTAATGGTGCTGTAGTCAAGCTGGCCCAGATTGTTCAGATCTATGCTCATCTGGTAGAAGAGGTCGGTCATGAAGCGGAACTGCGACCGCGACTGGTAGGTCAGCGTGAGGTCATGCACCTCGACGCCGACCTTGAGCGGCTTGGCCGAGTTCTGGTTCATGGTGCGCTGCGGCCACCACGGCTCGAACTCCAGCCAGCGGGGGTCGTTCTGCCACGGCGAGAGCGTGCCGCTCATGCCCGGAACGCCCTGGGCCGGGATCTGGCTGTCCACCAGTATGCCGCCCGTACTGGTCCCCTTCACGGAACCATCCCGTCGCGGCTCGATGAAGGCCCGGAAGTCCGCACCCATCATGATGCCGCTGCCGTCGCCCTCGCCGAGCGACACATCCTTGTAGCCGCTGTCCGTGCGGATGACCACAAAGTAGTCCGGGGACCATTCGGAGTCTATGGTGAAGGACCCATGATTGTCCGGAACGGCCTCCACAAAGCCTTCCTTGCCGCCAAGGGAGGTCACGTTGGCGAATTTGCGGTCACCGTCAATGAAACGCATGGACATCTTCCACCAGGGGTCCCCGCCGCCCGGGGGAAGCGGGATGTACTCCCAGGAGGGCTTGGGCTCGCCCACGAACTCCATGTCCGACGGAATCATCGGGAAGTCGCCGTTGAAGGTGACCCCACCGTCCGCCTTCATCGTGGGGGGATCAAACACGCCGTTATTGTTGGCGTCGTACCAAACCCAGATGCCGTTGTAGGTGATGTCCTTCGCAAAGGCCTCGTCGTCGAAGATCGGCACACCCCAGGTGTCCGTGGTCACCGGCTTGAGCCCGTCGCGCGGGTTGAATCCGCCGTTACCCGGGGGGCCGTAGGGATTGGCGCCGATGTCCGTCAGGATCACGTTCACCTCGCGGAGCTGCGGACCCCGCGTGTCATAGTCGTCCTGCTCGAAGTGGACGGAGCGCGTGCTGTGGACGTTGATGCCGAGCACCTGCTTCCACTCGTCAATGGCCGTCAGCGTGCGGAGCTGCAGGAGGTCGCCCGCGACCGCCTGAAGCGTCTGGCCGACCGCGTTCCAGTGCGGGCGCGTGAACTCACCCAGCGGCATGTAGAGCATCTTCGGGTAGTTCCACGCATTCGCGGAGACAGTCACGCCGGGCTGGCCGCTGTACGGGGCGCCCGTGAAATCGTACACGCCGAAGGAGGAACTGTAGAACTGCTCGTCCTCGAGGGTTTCGCCGTCATAGAAATTCGGCGAGTAGCTGTCGATGGGCTTGCCCTCCTTGTCCACCGGGAAGGAGCCCGTCCTCGGATCAATCATCTGCGCGTTCCAGACCTCGACGCCCATGGACAACTGGCTGCGCCAGGTCGCCGAGCTGCGCACCGCAATGATATAGGAGTTACCGTCGGGATATGCGTCCGACGTGGCCATGGCCTCCAGCGAGAACTGCGGACGGGCCGGCGTGCCGTTGCCGATAAAGTCCATCGTGTAGACAATGCCGGCCAGTTCCTGCACGGCGGTAATCGTGCCCACCGGCACACCAAGATTGTCCCAGCCAAACTGGAACTCGTCGTAATAGGGGTCAAGCTGGCCGTTGACCGGGCCCCATCCCACAACGTCGTCGGACTCCGGCCCTTCCTTAAACACGGCGAACTCGAGCAGGTCCGTCGGGTAGGGCGCGCCGTGGTTCACAAACCCGTTTGCGGAGGCCAGGCGCGAGTCGGGGCACACGTAGAACCGCAGCGAGCGCAGGATGCGCGGCGCATAGTTGTCGGCGTCCTCGCCGTAGCTCATGGTAATCCGGAACAGTTGCACCCAGTCCGACAGGGGCAACACGGCCTCCTTGTCCTTGACCAGCGTGCTGAACTTGATGTCCGCCGCGGGCACGTCGGTTGCCTCGCCCTCGCCCTCGGTGCTTTGGCAGCCGACACAGGGCAGCACCGTGACGTAGTTGTCCCGCTTCCGCTGCTTTATGACCGTGCCGTCGCTGCATTGGAACGTTGTCTGCAGCGTGACCGAGTAGATGCCGGGGGCCGTGTAACGGTGAACGGGGTTTTGCTCCGTCGAGGTCGTGCCGTCGCCGAAATTCCAGAACCACGAAACCGCCGTGCATGAGTCGCCCCCTTCGGAGGCGTCCGTGAAGGTGACGGCGAGCGCCGGGGTCGGCGCGCCGGGGGTGATGCTCCCGCTGACCGGGTCGGCGATGAATTCGGCAAAGGGCGCCTCGAGAATCTCGATGTAGTCAACTTTCGTTGCGCTGTTCTTGATGCCGTACTCGTTGACCACTTCCACTGAGACCGTGTAGAAGCCCGTTGCGGCATATTTGTGAAGCGGATTAATCTCGGTCGAGGTCGTACCGTCACCGAAGCTCCACTTAACCTGGCCGATGTTCTGCACACCCAACAGCGTGAACTGCACGTCCTTGTTCACCAGTTGCCTTGTGGGCACGCCGACGAAGTCCAGCTGGGGCGGCGCAAGGGAGGTCACGGGAAGGGTCACGTTGTACACCCAAGGGTTCGTGCGCACCCAGTTGCGCACCGCGCGCGGCGTGTTGCCGTCCTGGCTCGGGTCCTGGCTGCGGTCAACATCTGCCCGGGTGGCGACCTTGCGGGCATCCTTGTCGTAGCCCCAGTAGTAGTCCTTCTGGGCGCTCTGGAACATGGTGATATAACCGACCGCACGATTCCCCCACGGGAATTCAGAGAACTTGTCGAATTCATCCTCCGACTGGCCGGGGATCTGGCCGGGCGCAATGGACACGGTGAAGTTGTCCGGGTCGGGCTCACTCGGGGTGTTCGGCCCCCAGGACACAATCGCGGCCTGGAACCGGTCGCCAAGCGCCATGTTGTTGGACGGACGCACGACCACAAAGAAGTCGGGGCCGTATTCAGGATCGGTTCTCGTCAGGCCCGCCGTCTGGGGAACCCATTGGCGGTTTCGCGGCTGCGACTCGTAGGGCGTGGTTTCGCGCCCGACAAGATTGTCCGTGCCGGGCGAGGAGAAGACGAACTTCACCTGGTATTCCGGCTCGCCGCCGACCGTGCCGAGAAGAATCGGCTCATGGTCCAACTTCAAGGGAAGATCTATGTACTCCGTCACCTTGCCGCTGACATCGCGGATCGGAGGGTCAAACACGCCGTTGCGGTTCTGCGGATGGGCGTCGTTGTCGCGGTAGAGCGCCACGCCGCTGTACTGCCCGGTGAACGGGTCTTCCTGCGTGAGCGGGAACAGGTCGTTCTGAAGATCGAACTTGCCGGTCCGGTTGTAATCGTAGAACTCGACAACCACCTGTTCAAGGAAGGTCGGATCCTTGACGACAAACCAGGGTTTGTCCGTGCGGGGCGTCCCCGCGCGCAGTGTCAACTGGCGGCCGTTGACGGCCGTGATTTCGTAGCCCTCGATCCGGGCGTTGTTGATGTCGCCCGCGCCGTAGCCAATCAGGTACAGGCCGACCGCAGCTCCGGTCCAGCCCTGACCCTTGCGGTAATGGATGCTGTCCGTCGGCGCGGTCACGTCGGTATCGGCAACGGTGAACGTGTTCGTGCCCACCTGGGCACCGGTGCCGGCACCCTGGGCAACAAGGTTTTCGGGCCGGTTCGAAGATGTGTCGAGGCCCAAGACAGCCGCTTCAAGGCCGCCGGGCTGGATCACGGGCGCCGGTGCCGGCGCCACAATCAGCCCGTCCGTCAGGTCAATCACCTTGGTGTACACGTTGGCGGGCATCATGTCGTGGCCGTAGTAGTCCTGCACGGGACTCTCTTCCGGACTCGGCTTGGTGGCCGTATCCACCACATTGTAGGCCCGCGGAGACAACTGAATGCCCGCTTCGACGCGCGACACGGGCGTGCGCGTCGGCAGTTTGGCGGGAATCATCGCCCGGAACTGCGAGAACGACTTCAGGGTGAGCGAGGTGCGGACAACCACGAAGAGGTCGTCACCCAGGTTGGCAGCCGTTGGGTCAAGTGCCTTACTGGCGGCGTCACCCCCGTCAATGTCCAGGAAGGTCGGAATCTGGAGCCAGAAACTGGGCCAGTTCAAAAGGGACGGGTAGGCCCCGAGCAGCCCGCCCTCCAATTCCTTGGTGTTGTTGGTGCCGTCTGACCGGGCGTCACTCTGGGGAATATTCCACTTGAGATTGGGCCTCAGTTCCAGCACCCACGCCAAGTCGGAAAGCCCGTCCCACTTCGCCCGGTCTTCAGCGGTTAGCTTGGCAACGTCGGCCGCGTTCGCGGGATCTCCCAGGAACACCACCCCGTCGCCGCTCATGTCGTCCGCCACAAAATCGCCGTCCAGGTCTATCGGCTCGGGATTGTTCAGCCAGTACAGGGAATCACCCTCAAGCGCCACAATCCTGTCCGTAAAACTCGGTGTCGCCGGCGAGGCCGGGTTGTACAGCGGCCCGTCATAGGTGCCGTTGCCGTTGGAGTCCTCGTAGAGCATCACGCCAGAAGCATACAGGGCGCCGTCCGGGTCCAGCCCCGCAAGCTGCGAGGGTTTGAAGTCGGGACCCCAGAAGGCCACGGTCACGCTGTTCAGCGCAATCGGCCCGGCGGCGTTAACGATGCGGTCCTTCGTGCCGCAGAGGTTGATGCCGAGCATGGCGGTCGGCATCGAGTCGGGCTCGATATACTGTTTCAGCAACCGCGCCGCCCAGGCGTTTTCGGGATTGCGCAGGCGCTCGGGCGTCCAGTCTTCCAGCCGGGGATAGGTGCCGCGCGGCAGGGTGTCATGGACAATCTCCCAACGTCCGCGCTCCACCGCGTTTGCCTGACCCTCGGGCACCCCGTAGGGATAATCGGAAACGCTGATGCCCTGGCCAAGATAGGCACTGTGGCCAAACTCGAGGGTAAGCAGGCTGCCCTGGTTTGACAGAATCCGGTAGCGGCCGCCGTCGCTGAGAACCAGCCACTTGCCGGACACGTCCGGGATGTTGCCCAGCTTCGGATCTTCGCAGACGAACACGTACACGTCGTCGGCGTAGTTCTTCTCCGTGCCATTGGTGCCGGGGTCGGCGAATATCGTGTTGTTGCCCTTGTCATCGGCAAGGTAGCATCTGCCCTGGTCGCCCCAGTTGATCAGCGCATCCCGGTTTTCATACCCGGACCACGTGGAATAGCGCGGCAGGGTCGGCTGATCCGGCGGCGCCGGGAAATAGGTCGAGCGCGGATCCTTGAGGGACGGATCATAGGCGTCCGCGAGCAACTTGAACGGCACCGTTTCAAACGCGTACTCCGTGGCCATCATGGCCTGGCCGCCGCGGACTGTGAACCACGTGTCCGGCGAGATGCCCGGATTGTTGCGCAGGAAGAAGCGCAGCTCCATGATCCCGTAGTAATAGACCAGTTCCATCGGGAAGCCGCCAAGGCCCGGGCCGTACGGGGTCAGATACTCATAGCCCGGAACGCTGATCGCGGCGGGATTGATGAATGACGGGTCCGTCCACAGGCTGATGCCCGTGCGGGTCTGCGGCCACTTGTTGTCGGGACCGGGGAGTGACGGAACCACAATGCGGGAATCCACGCCGCCAAGCCCCAGGAACTCGCTCAGGTACTGGCCCGCCATGATGGGCGTGGCCTTGCAGTACCGATTGTCAGAGTGGAAGAGCAGCGTAAGGTCATGCACTTCGGCGCCGCCGCGCAGCGGCTTGACCGTGTCCTGGCTGTGCGTCCGCTCGGGCCACCACGGGAAGTTGCGGTCAATTTCATCCATGGGGCAGTCGAACACCATGGGATCGCAGATCATGTCCCAGGCCTTCGAGTCCTGCCAGAAGAAGAGATTGATCGAGCTCGACGCCGCCTGGTGGAAGCCGTTGTAGTTGGCGAGGACGCCGCCGTACTGGGCGCTCGTCAGCATGCCGCCGTCCCAGCGGCCGCCAAGCCGCGGATTCCAGCGTCGCGGCTCCACAAAGACGCGCATGTCGGCGCCCAAACGCATGCCAACGCCGTCGCCGTTGCCCGTGGGACCGGCAATGTTGTCGGCTCCGCTGTCGGGATGCATCACGACGAAGTAGTCGGGTTTGGGCCGGGCCTTGCTGGGCTCAAAGACATCTATCGAGGGCTCAATATAGCCCAGGGGCTTGTCGTCGTCGTTGATGCGCCTGCGGCCCATCCCGCCGAGCATCAGCGGCATCTTCCACCACGGGTCTCCGCCGCCGGGCGGGAAGGGTTCATAGTGCCACTTCATAAAGCCCGGATCACCCGGATGGATAAGTTCGTCGGGGTTGAACGTGAAATTCGGATACATGGGAAAGTCGGTGAAGGTGATTCCGAATGAGCCCGGATCGGGCGTGGGCGGATCAAACTGGCCGTTGCCGTTGGTGTCATGGTAGAGCCAGACCCCGTTGAAAGCAAAATCATCGTTGTACGCGTTGTGCGGTCCGGAAGGCGAATGGTAGGTGATGGACATGGGATGGAGCGCGTCGCGCGGATCGAACCCGCCGTCACCGGGCGGGGCATAGGGATTCGCGCCGATGTCCGTGAACACCATGTTCAATTGCGTGATGTCGTCAAAGCCGTCGCCGCCGTGAATGTCAATGCCCAGCACGGGCACCCACGCCTCCACCGAGAAGAGCTGGCGAATGTCGAACATTTCTCCCGACACCGCCTGCAGGAGCGTGGTGGGCAGATCCCAGCGGGGCCGTACAAACTGGGCCGCCGGCGTGTAGATCAGCCTGCCCGTGGTCTGTTCATTCCAGCAGTTGATCCGCCCCTCGGGCTCCAGCCCGCCCCGGATGTCATACACGCCGAATGCGGAAGAATAGGTCTTTTCAGAAATGAGGGTCTCGCCCTTGAAGAAATCCGGCGTGTACTGGTCAACCGGACCGCTCTGGTTGAAGGGAACGGGCAGCAGCATCCACTGTCCGGTCTTGAGGTCCCTGTAAAAGGGCTGCATGACCGCGTTGTTCAGCGTGAAACTCAGCGACTGCCCCGTCTGCCATGTGGAGGTCGTGCGCACGTACAGGATGTAGGAAACACCGTCACCCGGCCCGGAAATGAGCCAATTGTCCCTGTTGAACTTGGGCACCGGTTCCGCGAACGCACCGCCCCCGGTAAGCGGGCTGACTTTGGGGCAGTCTGCCGCCCGGTTGTCCACGGCGAAGCTGAACATGTAGCGGTTGTCGCCGATCAGGTAATAGTTGCCGTTGGGGCCGGCAACAATGTTTCCGCTGCCGTGCGGTGCGTTCTGGTCCACGGGCAGTTCAAAACCAAATTCCGGAATCCCCACCTGCTTGCCCAGTCCATGCGCATTCCACTGGTAGAGGAAGGGTCCGGTTCCGGGCCGCGGGGGATCGTCCGGCAATTTGCCGCCCACCTGCACCAGCGCGAATTCAAGCCAGTCGCTTTCGTTGGAGCCCCCGGTCAGGGTGAAGTCGAGATAGGTGAGCGCGCGCACCGCCGCAGACTCCGGCGAGTAGCTCATGTTGAACCCGAAAATGGGCGCCCAGTCATTGAGCGGAAGCAGACCGGCGGTGTCCACGATATAGTCTTTGGCTTCGAATTTGCACGGCTTGGGATCGGCGGTCTCTATCTGCTGTTTGAGATCCTGAACACAGAAGAAGGTCGTGACCCCGTCGTCCGCCCGCACCGTGGCCTCAAAGATGAGGTCTGTCTTGCCCGCCGCGGCCAGTTGGCATCCCGTTGCAGGGTCAATGTCTGAAACGGTCGGCGCGGGCGTCGGATTCGTAGCAAACTTGTCGGGCTGCGGACTCTTCGCGTTCCGGTACGCGGTGAGCGTGTCCGGTTTGAAGTAGAATGCCGCGCTGTCAATGCGCAGCGGGATGTTGTCGGAAACGCGGAACGCCTTCAGTTGAATCTGGAAGTTGGTGTTTGGCGCCGCCGGCTGCGGGGAAATGATCACCTGCCAGCGGACATCACCGCAGCCCGCCTGCGCGGGCACCACGCTGCCCGCCAGCAGCCCGGCGAGCGCCGCGTTGTCCGCCGAGAAGGCCACCAGCGGCCCCCTCCCGGCCTGGGGCGCCGCCGCCGTCAGCGCGTCCGGAGCGTGTGTCTCCAGAAAGGCCGCGCCGCCAAGGCCGATCACCACGAGACCCATCAGGGCCGTCCCGACCATCCCACCGAATCGCTTGCTCACAGTGCCGATCTCCCAAAAGCGAACCGATCCGCAACGCCTGCATGGCGCCGCGGCAACCGGTGTTGCCCCGTCGTAAAATGCGCTGCCCCGCGCCGCGCGGAACCGCGCGGCGTGGCGCGAAAAACGACAAGAGTTTTCTCAAGACCGAAAGGGTCTTCGAAAACAACTCCCAGCCGTATCGTGACTGCCGACTGCTCGGACCTCATAGAGTTCCCCGACTATATGTCATGAGTTATAGCATAGCCGGAAGAAAGTGTCAATAGAGAAGTGTGTTAAAGGCCCGATCACTGCGTTGTAATCAGGGACAGAACGCCACCGCACAGGCTTGCTTTTTCACATTATTTGTCAATCAATTACTGTTGCCGGTGGCGGGCGCTTCGACCTGTTGAAAGCCCCGAAGGGCTTCGCGAACGGTCTGGACAACGTCCTGCTTGACGCGGAACAGGCCTGCCTTCCCGTCCACCAGGGCAAACCGTTCCTGCGAGTTGTCGGGCGCAACCCCTCCGATGCGCACCTGTCCATAGCGGGTTTCCTGGCCCGTGTCGGCGGCCAGAACAGTCACGTACATGCTAAACACGGGTTTCATAAGTCCGTACCTGTCCAAGTCTTGCGGCGCGGTCTCGCTTTCGACCCGGGTCGCCATGAGCGGGCAGAGGGCCGACAAAATGGCCTCGGCATCGGACTGGTTGGCCAGACGCATGGTCGCGGGCGCGATGACCACCCACTGCCCGTCGCGCTTCTCCAATATCAGCCCCAGGTTCTCAAACTGAAGCTCCATGCGCGTGGCGTCGGCCTTGTTGAACCGGATCAGTTCACGGGACCGGAAAGTGTCGCTCCTGACCATCAACGCGTTCGCCGCCACTCCCCGGATGGTCATGACGGCCCCCGAGTCCTGCGTGACGTAGTAAAGCCCCGGCTCCTTGGCCGACGGGGCGATCTTAATCTGGGACGTGCTGCCGTCCCCGTAGCGCAGGTCCATGGTCGTCTCGGGATTGTCCAGCCCGAAGCTGGACAATTGCCCGACGGCAAAGGATTCGCCGGCCAGTTCCTTGAACATGGCCAGATAGCCGGAAACGGCAAACTGGTTGACATCCTGGAGTGCGGGCAGTTCCAGTTTCCACTCGCCCTTGTCGTCCTTGGCAAGGGTGAAGGGGTCCTCCTGACGGCGGCACTCAATGCGGTTCACCTCGCTGACGCGGCGCGTGAGCAAACGCAGTTCGCGCCACTGCAGCGGGTCCTTGGGCAACATCGTCCAAATCTGGCCGTCAATCTGAAACACGGCATCCTGTCCCACGTGCTGGACATACAGCCCGCCCTTGTCGCCCTTCTCCTCCGTCCTTCCTATCAGTATGGTCTGGGCCTTGCCGCTCCGGGCATCCACCACGCTGATGCCCGCGCGGGCCGGT
>CALDSM010000418.1 GCA_937923585.1 uncultured bacterium | reverse complement strand
CGGTTGAAGGCTAGTTCGCAGTGGCCGCGACCAGGCCTTTGGCAACATCCACCGAAACGGTCCAGTCTTTCGGCAGGTCAAGCCTGTAGGTAATCGCCGCGCCGTCCCGTTTCCAGTCCAGGGAGATGGTGTCCGCGCCGGCAGGCACCGAGCCCCTGCACCATTCCAGAGGCACATCGGCGAAATAGACCTCAACGGACTTCTTGACCGGATCAACGCTGCGCAGCCCGAGCACGTCGCGTTGGAGCGTCACCGCCTCGTGCGAAGCGAAACCGTGGTTCAGGCTGGCGTTGTCCTGCACGTTTTCCCACAGCGTGTCCGTGCGGTCGGCCATGTATTTCAGATAGCCGATGGACTCGTTCATAATCTGCGCGCTGCGCCGGTCATTGGAGAGCAGTTCCATGCGCAGCATGTTGCCGATGAACGAGTTCGCCGGAAACACCCCGGGATGGACGCCCTTCTTCACGCGGTCCGGGCCGAACTCGTCCGTGAGAATGCGCCACAGTTCGGCGTCGGACTCCCTGGTGGCCACATCGAAGTACAGGGCGTAGTACTGGCAGACCTCCGTCGTCTTGCCGCTCAGTTCCAGTTTGCCGTCCCTGCGCACGGCATTGTCGCAGAAGAACGGCGGCGTCTTGAGTGACTGTTCGCGCACCGTGGCGCGCGTCCGCATGGCCTTCTCGCGCAGGTCGTCCACGCCGTACAGCCTCCCGGCCGTGTCGAGCACGCCCGCATAGAGCATGTTGCTCGGATAGTTCACGTCCTGCACCAGGTCGTTGGCCTTGGACCATTCGACAAACACCCAGCTCGGCAGCTTCTCCAGCAGGCCGTCGCTGTTCTCGTATTTCTGGAAGAAGTCGAGCAGCGCGAACACCCTCGGCTTGAGCGCGTCAACCAGTTCCTGGTCGCCGCTGCGGTCGCTGTATTCGCCCAGCTGCATGACAAACCACATGGCCCAGTTCGGGATGTACACGCCGTCATAGTGGTCCGCCGGATAGCACATGGGCAGCATGCCCTCGGGCAGGTGCGCGAAGTTCTTCGGCAGCAGGAAGTTCTCGAACATGTTCTTCTCGACCCGCGTGTCGCCCGACAGCCGCATGGCGCTGCGCGCCGTGAAGAAGGAGTCGCACAGCCAGCCCGCGCGCTCGCGGTGCGGGCAGTCCATGAACACGTCGGCCGCGTTCTGCGCAAAGGTGCTGCGCGCCGCCTCGAACAGCTGGTTCAGGCGCGGGTCGGACGCCTCAAAGGTCGCGCGTCTTGTGTCCGGGTTCTCATAGAGCCGCAGCGTGACGTTGCGGACCTCGCAGCCGCCCTTCTCCGCAATGAACTTGACCGTGCGCATCGTGTTGGGCTCGAAGCCCTCCAGCGCGTATTCGCCCGGTTCGAGTTCGTAGGTGAGCGCGTTTACGCACCCGAGCCGTTTCCAGTCAACATCGTCCTTCGTGAAGGTCTCGTCAAAGGTGGCATAAAGCCGCACTGGCGCCGCGCAGCGCACGCTGAAGCACAGGAAACCGGTGCGGTTCGCGCCGAAGTCCACCGTGCCGAAGTCACCGGAATTCAGCGTTATTGGGTCGGACGGCGAAAGGCTTCGGTTTGTCTTGTCCAGTTGGTCCGTCTTCAGTTGCTGCAGGTCATGTGACACGACCAGTTCCAGGTCCTTTTCGGGATAACCCTTGAGTTTCTCGCCGATGTCCACCAGCGACCGGTCCTTCCACTCCCTGTCCGGTTTGGCGGCCGCCATGGTCCCGGTCACGGCGAGCTGCTTGGCGGCGAGCACGGGGAATTCGGGAAGCGGCACGCGGCGGGGCAGCAGGCTCTTCGCCTCCACGGCCGCGAGCGGCACCGCATCCATCTTCACGCCCAGGTCGGCGCGCCATGCGTCCCAGCCCGGTTTCAGACGGTAGACCTCAATGAACGGCCGCTGGAAACTGTACCGCTGCACCTTCTGCACCCGTTCGCCCATGACGCGCGCCTCAAAGGGCGCACCCTCGCCCAGGGTCGAGGCAAGCGTTTTGCCGCCGCACACCACCTCGGCTTGGACGAAGGCCGGCTGGTCGAGCAGGTAATAGGAATTGACGTTGTAGCCCGCCACCTCAAGAGCGACCACGTTCTTGCCGTCGTGCAGTTTGCCATTGAAGTCCCACTCGTCAACGCGGTAGAAGCCGTGCGGCCCGCGCGCCGGGCCGTGCCCCACAAACTCACCGTTGAGGAAGCACCGGTAGATCGTGGACGCCGTCACGCGCAGCGTAGCCGTCCCCTCCTTGGGGCGGTCGAATCCGGCGCGCACCCCCACCGACAGGTTCATCTCCGTCTCGCGCCCCTCCAGCCAGCAGGGCTTGGCCGACTGGAACTGCGGCGCCGGTTCCGCGGCAAGACTGGGAACAAGACCAAGAATCAGCGCAAGAGCCATCGTGGCGGACATGGAAAGACCTCCGTTAAAGGGCAAGACGCCCAACCAGAATATCCGCCAGTATAGCAAGCCCAACAGAAAGGTTGGAACCCTGCAATCCAGGACCGTCTTTGCCGGCATATTCACGGGGAAACGCAGGCTCGAAGGTAGTCCGGCTCTTCCAGCGCCGGACTGGGGTGGGACGCGCGACCTCACGGTGGGCCCTCATCGTCCTCAGGATTCACGGCCAAGGTCTTCTGCGCGGCATATCACAACGGCGAAACCGGGGTTCTGCGCGCGAAGGAGTCCGGCGTCGGAGAAGCCGGACTACCGAAACCACCCACCGTCAACCCCCACCTCCCCATATCCTGCTCCCACTAGACCCCAAGACCCCAGACGCTAGCCCCTCTCATACACCCGCACATAGTCCACGACGAAGTCCGCCGGGAATACCGTCGTCCCATCCGGATTACCACCCATGCCGCCGACACCCAGCGTGAGTATCACGTGCATCTCCACGTCCGGAATGTGCCGTCCGTGGATGAACCGCGTGAACAGCTGCTGCGGCACCTCCCAGTTGTCCAGATACCACGCCACCTTTTCCGGAGTCCATTCCACCGCAAAGGTGTGGAACCCGGCGTCGAAGGTTGGACCCGAGGGCATGACATGCCGGATCCATTGCGACGTGTGTACCAGCGGGTCCCCATCCTTCCAGTGCAGCGTCATCTGCGCCGCGCCGCCGTCCTCCGCCACGATCTCAAAGATGTCCACCTCCTCTGCCTTCTCGCCATAGAGCCAGAACGCCGCATTGAATCCCTGGCCCTTGGGGGCCTGAAAACGGCACTCGAAATATCCATACTTGAACGGTTGCACCGAGTACAGCATGCCCGTGCTGTACTCGAAATCCTTGTAGTAGGGCGTGAACGCGCCGTTCTCATCCCAGTCGAAACAGAAGCCGGTGACCGCTTCGCGGCGTGCCGTCAGCCGCACACAACCATTGGAAAAGGACATGTTGCCCCCGTCCGTGTTGAAGGCAATGTCGCTGCACCGTCCCCAGGGAAAGCCCGTCATCCACAGCGACGTGTTCAGTCGCGGTCCGTCGAACTCATCGTTGAACACCAGGTTCCAGCCGGGTTTGTCAATGGGATTCGCCGCTCCGGGCTCGGGAGGCTTGGAACAGCCCCCAAGGGCCACGGACAGAAGTACCGCGACAGCAAAGCGAGCAGGGGTAAATGTCATTTGATTGGGCATGGCATGATTCTCACATGTTCAGTATAACCGCTCCCGGCCCGTTTCCGGTTGTTCCGGCAGGCCACGAGACGGACGGAAGACAAAGGGCGCGCAAGGTCCAGGGCAATCGTATTAAACTGGACCCTGTGGCCAACCCTGGGAAACATGTATGGCCTCAAGCATGGGGCGGTTTTAAGTCCCCCTTTGAAGGGGGATTAGGGGGATGTTCGCCTTGTGCCATCCTCCACATCCCCCGTCCCGACCGCAGCGGGACTGTCCCCTTCAAAGACCGGAGGGACAGAAACCTCAGATCCCCCCTGGAGGGGGGTGCTGCGAA
The DNA here is from genome assembly GCA_937923585.1 of uncultured bacterium. GTDB lineage: Bacteria > Hydrogenedentota > Hydrogenedentia > Hydrogenedentales > CAITNO01 > CAITNO01. Next base: position 6,494 of record CALDSM010000418.1, on the reverse strand, counting down.
GCAGCGGGGGGTGTATGCCTCCGCATGTGCCAAACCTACACCCCCCGGCCCTTCGGGCCTTCCCCCCCTCCAGGGGGGATCTTTTGTCTGCGACTTTTGTCCCTCCCCATCTTCAAAGGGAGACGAATAACAGGCGGCCTGTAATGGTCACGTTCACAATGTGCCCTGTATTGGCGCTTCTTCCACGTCGCAGGCCGGACATGCTCCGCGATCCGCCTCCAGCCGCAACGGTGTTTTGATGCGATTGACGTGGCGCAAGGTCCTATTTTCCGGCGGGACAGTTGTTGTAAAGTTGTGCAGGGCACAAAAGCACACACGCAGGAGACGCCAGATGGGATATGCATTTGTCGCGCGAGAGAAGCATGTGAAATTTGGGATGCCGGCACTAACCGTTTTGGCCGCCGTGGTTTTGTCGGTTGCGCTTTCGGCGCTGGCCGCAGACGAGGCCAAGCCGATCCCCATCCAAACCGGCACGGGCCATCACTTCGCCTGCACGGACTACTCCGGGAACAAGGTGTTCATCGTCGGCGCGGACGGCAAGGTGGAGTGGGAGTACAAGACCGGCACCTGCGACGACCTGTGGGTGCTGCCCAACGGCAACCTGCTATTCAACACCGGCCACGGCGTGCTGGAGGTGGACCGCGACAAGAAGACCGTCTTCTCCTACGAGTCCACCGGTGAGGTGTATGCGTGCCAGCGGCTGGCCAACGGAAACACCTTCATCGGCGAATGCACCAACGCCCGGCTGATCGAAGTGGAGCCCTCGGGCAAAATCGCCTTTGAACTGCCCATACCGCCCCCGGACCCCAAGTGCGCCGGACATGCCTACATTCGCAACGCCCGCAAACTCGCCAACGGCAACTACCTCGTCTGCTTCTACAGCCAGGAAGTTGTGCGCGAACTCGACCCGAAGGGCAACGTGGTCGCCGAATTCCCCGCCCCCAGCGGGCCCCACAGCGCCGCGCGCCTGTCCAACGGCAACACGATCATCGCCTGCGGCGACTACAAGCAGGCCGCGCAGATCTTCGAAGTGGACAAAGACGGCAAGGTGGTCTGGCAGGTAAAGCACGACGAACTGCCCGGCATCGCGCTCAAGTTCATGACCGGTTTCCAGCGCCTGCCCAACGGCAACACGGTCATGACCAACTGGGTCGGCCACGGCGAATTCGGCAAGGCCCCGGGCATCATCGAAGTCACGCCCGACAAGAAAGTCGTCTGGACCTTCCAGGACGATGCCACCATGAAGACCGTCTCCAGCATCCAACTGCTCGACGTGCCGGGAGACCCCGTCAAGGGCGATGTCATCCACTGAAAGGCGGCGAAAGGCCCCTGCTTTTCAACCGGGTGCCGGCACCCAAAACAAGGAGGCCGGTATCGCCGCTTCAGAGGAAGTGACGTTTACGGCGGCTGTGGCGGGACTGTTTGCCGCAAGGAACTTCTCGAGTTCGGCGAGATACCCCGGTTTGGACAGCGTCGAGAAGTGGTCTGCGTTGGGAATGACCACCTCCCTGATGTTCGCCATCACGGCGCACATCTGGTCCGCAAGGGGCTTGAGCGGGTCGCGCGCGCCCACCAGGGAAAGGGCGGGCAGTCTGTTGTTCCTGAGCGCGTCTTCCGTGACGCGCAGTTGGTGCGCGCTGCGCAGTATCGCTGTGATGGCCTGGCCGTCATTCTTCAGGGACATTACCGCCGCCACCAGCATGCGGCGCGGCGCGCTGACGGGTTTGCCCAGCGGCTGCAGCCGCTCCAGAAGCGGGCCGTACCCTTCGCCGCGCTCTATGGAATCGGCCAGTGTGCCCAGAAAGGCAAGGTCCCGGTCCGGGTCCGGCGTCCAGCCCGAACCGCACGGCACCACGGACAGCATCCGTTCGGGATGCATGACGGCCATCTTCAGCGCAATGAACCCGCCCATCGAATAGCCCACCACATGGGCCTTCTGAATGCCCAGGTGGTCCATCAGCCGCACGATGTCCTCCACCAGTTCGATTCCGTAATCGGATGGATTGTGGGGCTTGCCGCTGTGTGCATGCCCGCGGAGATCGAACGCCACAACCCTGTATTTCTTCGCCAGTGCGTGAAAGATGCCCGGTTGCACCCAGTTCAGGCCGAGATTCGCCGAGAGCCCATGCACCAGGATCACGGGCGTGCCCTGTCCCGCCTCCGCATAGTGAATCGGCATGCCGTCGGACGAGAAGGTTGCCCCCGGAAGGTTCGCGCGGTCGTATTGGCGGCAGGCGTATTCCAAGAAGGCGGTCGCCGCCGTCAGCGATACGGTCAGGAGCACAACTACGGTGATAAACACTTTCTGTTTCATAGGGTCAAAGGGGTCAGCCTGCGTTTGTTTTCCGCCCGCACGGAGCGTCGCGCTAAGAATAGCCGGTTGCCGGGTTTGATGTCCATTACGCGGACGGTTGAAGCCGTGCCGCCTTCGCGGCTACGATGAGCCGCGTTCTTCGTTCCGTCCAACCCAGGAGGTGGCCATGCGAATCGGGTTTAACATGCTGCTGTGGACGCCGTTCGTGACGGAGGAGCATTTTCCCCTGTTTGGCAAACTCAAGGCCGCGGGGTACGACGGGGCGGAGATTCCGCTGTTCAGCGGCGATCCCGTGCATTACGCAAAGGTCGGACAGGCGCTCGCGGACAACGGCTTGGCCTGCACCACCGTTACCGTCATTCCGGACCAGGCGCACAATCCCATCAGCCCCAACGCGGCGGACCGCGAGGGGGCTGTGTCCTATTTGAAATGGGCGGTGGAATGTTCCGCGGCACTGGGCGCGGATGTCCTGTGCGGACCCTATTATCAGCCGTTGGGCGTCTTCACGGGGAAAGGCCCAACGGACGCCGAGAAGGGGCATGCCGCCGAGGTACACCGGGCGGTGGGGGATGTCGCGCAGGATGCGGGTGTGCTGCTCACCATCGAGGCGCTGAACCGCTTCGAATGCTACTTTCTCAACACCCTGCGCGACGCGGTGGACCATGTCCGGCGTGTCGGCCACCCGAACGTCAAGGCCATGTACGACACGTTTCACGGCAACATCGAGGAGCGCGACCCGGTCGGTTGCATCCGCGAGCATGTCGCCGCGCTCGGTCATTTTCACGTGTCCGCGACCGACCGCGGCACGCCGGGCCGCGACCATGTTCCCTGGGCGGAGACGTTTTGCGCGCTCAAGCAGGGCGGCTACGATGGATGGCTGACCATTGAGGCCTTTGGCCGCGCCCTGCCCGATCTCGCCGCAACCACCTGCGTCTGGCGCGACCTCTCCGGCAGCCCCGAAGAAGTCTACGAAGAAGGCCGCTGTCTAATCGCGAACGGATGGACCGCGGCCTGATTCTTCCGTCCCCGTGCCACAGGCGTCCCGCCTGCCTCTGGTCTTCGCGCGACGGCTTGCGCGTCACTTTGTCCCCGGCCTCTCATTCCCCCTGCAATGACCGCAGCCTCCCCATCACCGCATCCCATCCCCGCAGTGCGTCCGCAGGCAGTGCATGCGCCGCGTCAAACGCCTCCAGCGCTTCCCTTGGCTCAGTGGTGTTTGCGCTTTCATCAACGGTGCCGTCGGCCGCGGTGAGTCCGTCCGTCTTCAACCCCAGGTGCTTCGCAAAGAAGCGATAGACCGCCTGCCGCTTCGACGGACCATAGTCGTGGCCCTCGTCCGCAAAATGCGCGTTCTCCACGTCGCCGTTGCGGCCGAACAGGGCATAAACCTTGCGCAGGTAGGGATACTCCAGCCGGGGCGCGGTGCGCGTCCAGTCGGCCCCGTCGGACACGACCAGCAGCGGCCGCGGCGCGGCGAGCGCCGCTATCTCGGCGTTGTTTGTCGCATACCCCGCGCCCCGGTGGATGGGCAGGCCGATTTCACATGCGCACCCGCCGTAGCACCACGAGGAAACCATGACCACGGGCGCGGCCGCCGTGACGCGCCCGTCCACCGCGGTGCACAGGAAGGTTTGCGTGCCGCCGCCGGACGCTCCGGTCATTCCCACCCGCGCGGCGTCGGCATCCGGCAGGGCCAGCAGGAAGTCGAGCGCGCGCATGCTGTTCCAGAACTGCATCGTCAGCGCATGGGGGTTGCCGTGCGACACCTGCGCGCTTTCCCCGCGCCCAACCATGTCGTAGGAGAATGCGATGGCGCCCATGCGCGCGAAGGTCGCGCCCAGATGCTGCACGGCGGCGTCAAAGCGCCCCTGCGGGAAATGGCCGTGCGGCAGCAGCACCAACGGGAACTTCACACCTGGTTCTGCCGCTGCCGGACGGTAAAGGTTCCCGGCGACGAAAAAGCCGGGAATGCTCTCGAAATAGACATTCTCGACCCCGTATCCCCTTTTCTCGCGGCGACTGTGCGTCACCACGTGCAGCGGCGTCCGCTCGGGAAGCGGGTCCAGCCCGGCGCCGTGAAGAATGCCCGCGCGAATCGTTGCCGCGCGCGTTTGCCATGTCGGCAGGTCGCGCGCATGCGCGGCGACCCGGGACAGGTTGATGTCGCCGCGCTCATATTTCACCTCGAACGCGTAGACCAACAGGCAGGAGAGGGCTGTCAGCAGCACACCCACTGCCAGTGCGGCGATGACCTTCGCCGTACCCACCGTATCCTTGCGCCAGAACCGCAGTCCCGTCAGCGCGCACGCCACCACCACGGCAGCCACACCCGCCAGCGGCAGTGGAACCTGTCCCGCATCCATGCCGACACCGTAGGCGAGCAGCTCGGCATGCCGGACCAGCGAGTAAATCAATATGGCCATCGCGGCTGTGGCAATCCACAGGCATGCTGCAGCGGCTCTTGAAAAGATCCGGTGTTTCACAATGTGCAGGACCTCTCAGGTGAACATGGTCGCAGTCATCGTCTCTATTATGGTCCTGCCCCCGGCGCTTGCCCTGCGCGTGAAAGCGCTTTGGCCGGAGAGATTGAACCACTCAGGCCCGAGGAAAGCGGAAACGGGGGGGCAGGGTAAAGATGTTCCGGATGCGTTCGTTGCGGGCATGTGTGCGCATTCGCACGCCGCGGCAAACGGGCGGCTAATCTTGGACGAGACGCTCCAGCGCCCGCGCAAGTTCTGGAACACGTTTTGTGGCAACCCGCCAAATAATGTCATTGCGAACTTCGCCGTATTCATGCGCGAGGACATTGCGGAGTCCGATAATTCCGGCCCAGGGGATGTGGACGTTTTCTTCGCGGAACGTCGTGCTCAAGCGACGGCCTGCCTCTCCAATAATCTCCAGGAGGCGTTCCACGGCCAGTTGCAGTTTTCTGTCCCGCTCGTAATCATCCGCACGCGCATTGGCCAGAAACCCTTCGATCTCCCGCGCGGCGTCCAGCATGTCCCACAGGTGCGCCCTGTCCCGTTCTTCAGGCGGCATAAATCACCTTGCTCCCCGCCAGGATTGCCTTCCTCCGGTACGGATTTCGCAGCGTGCTCTTCTCCACAAGATCAACCGGACGGCCGAAGAGAGCCTCCAGTTCGCGCCGCATTTCCATCCAGTCAAACAAATCGCATTCGGCGGTCGGGGCTAATGAAACCAGCACGTCAATGTCGCTGTCGGGGCCAAAATCATCGCGCAGCACCGAGCCAAAGAAACTGAGTTCGGCAATATGCCACTTGCGGCAGAATGCCGCCACGGCATCTTCTTTCATGTCTATTTTGCCACGCACAACCGCATTCCTTTCTCGGGGTCGGTCCCCGGTTTCAATTATACCCCTTTGGCATCGTTTCCGGAAAGGGGTGTTCTCGCCGCAGCAAGGGCAGTGTTTGAAGGCCGCACTCTTGTCCCGTCTTCCGCAGACCGCTATCATGTGCCCCGCCCGGCGCGGTGCAGGGCATGGAGTGCATCATGGCAAACGACACAATGACCGGCGTGGAACGGATGGGACGGATTCTGGCGCGCAGGCCCGTGGACCGCATCGGGCTCTACGAGCACTTCTGGGGCGACACACTTTCCCTTTGGCAACAGCAGGGGCACATTGAGCCCGGGCAGAGTCTGGAGGACCATTTCGGGTTCGACATGCAGGGCGCATGGCCTTTCACCGCAACGGCCCGGCTGGGTTTCGAGCCCGTCGTGGTCGAGGAGACCGACGAGACCGTCCTGCGCCGCGACGGCAACGGTGCCCTGCTGCGCACGCACAAAACCCACGACACCACGCCGGAGCACGTGGATTTCCTGGTGCAGGACCGTGCGGGATGGGAGGAGCACATCAAGCCTCTCCTCACCCCCGACCGAGCGCGCATCAATTTTGGAGAATACCGCGACGCCCGCCGCCAGGCCGCCGAGAAGGGCCGCTTCTTTTTCTGGTTCGGCACGAACGTGTTTGAACTCATGCACCCCGTCTGCGGCCACCAGTACATGCTCATGGGTATGGCCGTTGATCCCGACTGGGTGCGCGACATGGTGGACACCTACGCCCGGCTCACCGTGGACCTCATGGAAATCCTGTTCGCCGAGGAGGGCCCGCCCGACAGATCGGAAGAGCACACGTCTGAACTCCAGTCACGATCAGATCTCG
>CALDSM010000417.1 GCA_937923585.1 uncultured bacterium | reverse complement strand
CCACCGAGATCTACACTCTTTCCCTACACGACGCTCTTCCGATCTCCTCGCAGCATTTCACCGCCTTGCCGCCCTTGCCCGCCTTGTACCAGACGCGCGCCTCGTTGAGCCAGGTGTTGAACGTTTCGTCCTGGTTGCGGGCGATGGTGCGGGCATGCTGCCAGGCCTTGGCCGCGCCGTCCCAGTCGGGCGTGATTTCCATCTGCCCGGCCATGAAAAAATTGCGCGCATAGTCCACCGCAAGATCAAAATCGTTCGGGGCCAGCTTCACGGCGGTCCGCGAGGCGTCCATGGCGGCGTCGTAAAGCTCCTTCACCGTCCACTTCCGGATCTGCATCACCTGCGGCCAGTTCACAAAATAGGTTTGGGCGAGGTTGTACTGGTAGTCGGCGTTGTCGGGCTCCAGCAGCACCGCCTTGTCCAAAGCCGCCAGCCCCTCCGCATATGCGCCGTTGTGGCACAGAAAAATGCCCAGATTGTTGTGGGCGCGGCTCTGCCTGTCGTCCAGTTCGATCGCCTTCTTCCACTCCGCCACGCCCTGCTCCTGCTCGTCAAAACGGTCGAAGATCAGCTCGCCGTAATAATTGTGCAGGTCCGCGCTGTCCGGATGGCGCTTCAGGGCGAGTTCATAGGCCTGGCGCGCCAGCAGAAGCTCGTCGTTTGCCCGCGCCAGTTCCTTCCCGCCTGCTTCTTTGTTCCCCTGTTTTTCAAGCGCCTGGCCGCGCCCGCCGTGGATGTCGGCCAGTTTCTGGTGCAGCCGGTCATAGGCGCGCACCTTTTCCCAGGCGGTTTTCCCGTCCGCAAGCAGGCCCTCCACGCGGGTCTTTTCCGCGTCCGGCTGGGCCGCGGCGTGCGGCGGCGCCCAGAGCAGGGCCGCCAGGAGCATCGGCACAAAAATCAGGCAATGGCGCATGGTTCACCTCTTCCTGGTCGGTTCACACGACAGACAACACGCCAACAAGGCCGTCCGTTCCCCGGCCATCCCCCGAAAACGGAACCCAGCCCGGCGCAGCCGAAACCCAGAGACACATTCCTCCAATAGAGTAACATGTTGGCTCACCGACGCGAAGGTTTTCTTCCCGCTCTTGCTTCTGCTTCTGCTTCTGCCCCAGTCTGGGAATCACATGAATTACGAGACGAATGCCCAATTTCGAGCAAGATGAAGAGCAGGAGCAAGACCAAGAGAGAAGAACAGGCAACCCACGCCAATCGGCTAAACAGTCACGATTCTGAACGCTCGTTTCGCTCTTCCTAGACCCTAGACCCAAGACCCTAATACCCGACGCAGGCGACGCGTATGACCCATAGCCCGAGCAGGGCGGCGGCGGGGGCCCAGTCAAAGGTTCCGCCCATCGGCGGCAGTATTCTTCGGAGCCAGTGCAGCAGGGGGTCGGTGGCCCTGGGAATCCACTTCCAACGTGGCGAGTGCAGGTCCAGTTCGAGCCACGATGCGGTCCAGCGCAGCAGGATAACCATCATATAGAGCGTCAGCGCGCTCCCGAGGAGCGTTCCAAAGACGGTCCTCACATACACGGCTTGCATGACAGCGGAAACTCCTCAAGACGGGTATGCACGGGCCCGCCCGGTTTCAGGTCGCTCCGGAATAGTGCCACGGAATCGGCACGGAATTCATCTCCAAAGACCGGCATGGGCCCGTCGGCCCGCTCCTTCACCGCCTGCACCAGACCTGCCGAGGCACTCCGGTCCCGAATCCGCGCCAGCGTGACATGCGGATGGAAGGGTTTTCCGTCCGGCTTCAATCCAACATTCAGTGCGGCCTCCTCGACGGCCTGCTGGAGTCCCGAAAGGTCTCCTGCGACCGCTCGGATGCCGGCCCAGACCACATCAGGCTTGCGCAGATTGGGAAAGGCGCCTATACCCTCCACCGCCAGCCGCACAGCGTCCATGCCCGCGCAGCGTGTACGCAGGTACTGCGAGAAGGCCGTCTTCTGTGCTTCCGGTATGTCACCCAGGAAGCGCAGCGTCAGGTGCATGTGTTCAGGGCGCACCCAGGAGGCGCGCCCGCCCGCCTTGCGCAGGACAAACCCCTCCTCCTGGAGCAGAAGCCGGACGGGTTCCGGCAGTTCAACGGAGACAAATGCCCGAATGGCCGTGTCCTGCGAAACGAAAGGGGACCTGTGCGACTCATGCGGCCGATTCTGCCTGTTGGATCTCTGGAAGCTCATGTTCGTTCGGCCATCTTTCTGACTCCACGCGGACGTTCCTGGTAGTCCGGGTTTTCCAGCACCGGACTCCTTCGCGCGCAAGACCCGGTCTTCCGCCGCACGTTCACCCCCCGCGGTGGAACCCCAGGGGCATCGCTCTTAAAAACGTCTTTCCACCGTTTCCGGTCTTGGTCCCTACCCTGGGCCGGGGCTGGAAGACCCGGCCTGCCCACCGGCATCCAGGGCGCTTCAGCTTAAAGAGCGCGGGCGGAACCCTTTCGGATTCCGCCCGCGGACAAATGGCAAACCGTTCAGTTCTCCCGCACGCTGAACCGCAGTCCCTGCGCCGGTGTGCCGTCGGGCTGGGTGATGCGGGCGGAGGCCGACCACGCGCCGCCCTGCTGGTAGACCGCCAGCGTGAGCGTGTTCCAGCCCTGGTTCAGCTTCAGCGGCAGTTTGTCCTGGCCCGGCTGCAGCGGACGGCCCGCATTGACGGCGTGGATCTTCTGCCCGTTAAACCACACCTTGCAGCCGTCGTTGGTGCCCAGTTCCAGCATCACGTCGCGCGCCTCGGAGGCAAGGATGTGGGTGCGCAGATAGACGACACGCTCCTCGCCGCCGAGCACCTTGTCCAGCAGGATGACCCATCCGCGGGAATCGTCCGTGCCGAACGGGAACACACGCCAGCCGACATCCTTGTCACCCTTTTCAGGCGGGAATTCGACATCGAAGATCTGGGTCGCGCTCTTGCCCTCCTCGGAATAGGGGCCGGCATACTCCCAGGCGCTGATGTAGTCCTCAAAGCGGTCCATCATGCCGAATATTTCGTGGACGGTCTTGATCGTGTTTTCCTCCGGTTTGGCCAGCATCAGCTTCTCCAGCCGTTCACGGATGCCCTGCGGGTCGGCCCCGCAAATGGCCCGGCAGATGCGCAGCACGGCCTGCTGGCTTTCGGCGGCCAGTTCCTCGTCCTTGCCCATCTCGTCCACCAGCGCCAGCGCCTCCGGCGCCGCCACGTTGGCGACCCCGGAAAGGACGCTGCGTTTTTCGGCCTTGTCCTTCGCCAACTGCGCCGCCTCCGCGAAGCGCGCGCACACGGCGGCCGCCGGCTCGATGTCATCCTTGCGCAGCAGGCCGACATAGCCGGAGAACACCCGGTCGCGCTCCTTGTCGTCGGCCGGCTTCTTGAGCACGGCGAGCAGGTCGTCCGCCGATGCGGCGGTGGGCCATGCGGCATAGGCGTCAAGAATGGCCGCGCGGACGACCGGGTCGGCCTTCTCCAGTTTCGCGCGCAGCGCGTTCAGTGCGGCCGCGTTTCCGATGCCGCCCAGCACGCCGGCGAGCGCGGCCTGATGTTCAGGCTTGGACGCCTTGTCGAGCGCCGCGATGACCGTGTCGGCCCGTTTTTCGGCGTCCGGGTCGCGCTCGCAGACCGCCACGATGGTGCGGGAAAGGTTGTCCTGCTGCGCGCTTCCCTTGGCGGACTTGAGCAGGTCCAGAAGCACTGGAATATCCTCAATCTTCGCCAGCACGCGCAGCGATTTCACCGCCTCCGCGGCCACCGCCTCGTCCTTGACCGCCGTGATGACGAACACCGCGGGGCTGGCGGCGAAGGCCCGGCGGTCCGCCAGGCTGCGCAGCGCCTGGCAGCGCAGGTCGCTGTCCCCGTCCTTCATGGCCAGCTCGACGATCTGCGCGTCAACCTTCTCGCCGCGCAGCACGGAAACCGCCTCCTGCGCCGAAGACTTCACGTCACCCTTGCCGGCCGCCGCCTTGGCAACCAGAAACGGGGCGACCGCCTCGTCGCCGAGTGTTCCCAGGGCGCGCAATGCGGCCACGGCCACGGCGGTGTCTCCGCTTTCGGCCAGGCCTTTTGCGGCGTCAACCGCGGCCTTGTCGCCGCAGGCCGCGAGCACGTTCAGGAGCGCCGCCTGCTGTTCCGGCGCGGCCGTTCCGATGGCCTTGCACAGCGCCTCGGTAATCTCCGGGCCCTCTGTCTTGCGGGCCAGTCCCAGGGCCACGCGCGCAATTTCCGGGTCGGCGTCGTTCAGCGCGGCCACGATCATTGCCGGCGCCTTGGCCGGGTCGGCCTTGACCAGCCCGCCCAGCGCCGCCACGCGCACGTGCGCTGGGAATTCCGCGCCGTTCAACATCGCGAGCCATTCCGCGTTGTCCTCATCCAGCGCGCACTGCAAACACGGCGGGGTGAATGCCGCCTTCCGGTCGGCCGGGGCGGCCTTCAGGGCGTCCGCCACGGCGGTGCAGCCCGGCTTGCCGATGAGGGCAAGCGCCTCGGCCGCCGCGCCCGCCACGGCCGCGTCGGCGTTGGACAGCAGTTCCGTGAGCGCCGGCACGGCCTTCTCGCCGCCCTGCCGACCCAGCGAGGCCGTTGCGCCAAGCTGCTGCACGCCCTGCGATTCCTTCGCCGCCGCGGCAAGCGCGCCGGTTGCGGCATCACTGGGGTTGGTTTCCAGCGCGGTCAGCGCGGCCTGGAAAGTGTCTTCGCTCTTGAGCAGGCCGGCCAGCGCGGGAACGCACGCCTCTCCGCCGAACTCATGGAGCATGCGGCAGGCAAAGCGTTTGCCCTCCACGGAGCACTCGCCCTGAAGGGCGGCGCAAAGCCGTTTCTCCAGGTCCGCCAGCGCGGCCGCATTCTTCTCTCCAATGGCATTGTCCACCGCCTGCTGCACGTTGCTCAGTGCGGTGCGGTCTCCGCCAAACTGGTACGAGGCCAGCCCGGCGAAATCTGCGCTCAGATCGGCTTGCGCCAGGACGGGCAGGGCCAGCGCGGCGACAGCCAGAATCAGGATGCTCTGTTTGTGCATGGTGTTCATCGTTGTATCCTTCCCTGTCCTAGAGCTGCCACGGGCCGCGGATGGACGGCTGCATCATGCGGTTTGCCTCGTCGTCGTTGAACAGTTCCTTCTCGGGGTCCCAGCGGAGCCGTTTGCCCGTCCGCAGCGCGAGGTTGATCATGTGGCACATCGTTGCGCTGTGATGGCCGATCTCGCAGGCCGCCTTCGGTTCGCCGCGCGACTTCACACACTCGATGAAGTCCTGGTGGTGCCCCTTGCTGCGGCCCAGATGCTCCTCGTTCGGTCCGAGCACCTCCTTGAGCAGCGCCGGCGAACTCGCCTCAAGGTTGCCGCCGTGAACGTGGATGAACACCCACCCGTCGTCGCCGATGAACTTCACGCCGCGCTCGCCGCCGCATTTGCCCTTCATCACGACGCCGTTGGCGTACTCGAACTCGAACTGGTAGTCCATCGCCGTGTTGAAAAGGCCGTCCGGCGGGAAATAGCCCTGCGCCTGCACGGAGATCGGCGTGGTGTGGTCCGTGTTGTTGCCCAACTGGCCCAGGTCAATCACGTGCGCGCCGCGGTCCGTGATTTCGCCGCCGCTGTAGTCAAGGATGTAGCGGAAGTAGAAGTGGCACCGCTTTTCCGTGTAGGGCGCGTCGCGCGCCGGGCCCAGCCAGAAGTTGTAGTCGAAATGCGGCGGAACCGGCATTTCCGGCTGGTTGCCGCAGGGGCCGTTGTTCAGCGGCAGGTTAATCTCGATCAGGCGCACCTTGCCGATGCGCCCGTTGCGCACCAGCTCCGCCGCGTAGCGCGCGTTGTCGCGGCTGCGCTCGTGGCTGCCCGTCTGGAAGACGCGCTTGTACCGGCGCACCGCGTTCACCACCGCGCGCCCCTCGGGAATCGAGTTGGCCAGCGGCTTCTCGCAGTAGATGTCCTTGCCCGCCTTGGCCGCCGCCACGCTGATAATCGCGTGCCAGTGGTCCGGCGGCGCCACCATCACCGCGTCAATGTCGTCGCGGGCCAGCACCTCGCGGAAGTCATAATACTCCTTGATGCCCTCGAACTTGCCGTCCGGGCTCTTCTTCGCATAGAAATCCTCGATATCCTTGCGTCCGTCCGCGGCGTGCTGCCGGTCCACGTCGCACACGGCCACATACTGCACCTCGGGAATGTTGAACAGCGCCCGCGTGTCCGCGCGGCCCTGTCCGCCCGTGCCGATGGAAGCCATGACGATGCGGTTGCTGGGCGCCACATTGCCGTCCAGCCCCAGCGCCCGCGCCGGGATGATGTACGGAAACGCCACCGGCGCCGCCGCGGCCGCCGCGGCCCGTTTCAAAAACAATCTGCGTGAAATACCGGTCTTGGACATGGTGAAACCTCCTTGATGGGTCCCGCTATTCTGGGGAACAGGCAGGGAAAAAGCAAGTCCATTCTCCATGAATCAATACGCGCGGCAACGGTGGGGCTGGGCTGCAAGCGGAAGCGCCGCCACTTTTTTGACTGCGGTGGCCATGCCGCCGCTTTTCCTCGGTCGGCGGCATGACCCAGCCATTAGGCTGTTGCCCTGGCACAGCGAGGAAGGCATTCTGGCTTCATTGTCAATTGTCAATTGTCAATTATCCATTGTCAATTAATACCCACTTTCAGTACACACTCCCCTAAGAAATGCAACACTTGGTGCAGATCTTATAGGGGCACACATAACAGGAGACCTGCCATGAACCTCGAAAACCTTGTCCAACCCGCCGCCTGGATGACCCAGGAAGAACGCCACACCGCCGCCAGCCTCGTTGCCGCATTCCAGCAGAATTTCACCGTCCGCAGCCTGCCCGAAAATCCCTTCCTCACCCTCCGCATGCGCTACCTGCTCCTCCATCTCACCCTCTGCCGCCGCCTCGAACAGACCGTTTTCGGCGATTCCAAGGAAGAACTTACCCCCGCCGCCGCCGCCCACATTGGCAAAGCCCTCGAACGCTTCCGCAAGGCGCTCAAAGACCTCGAAGACACCGCCAATAGGCTCGACCCCGCCAAACACAACCCCCTCCCGTCCTTCGCAGGAAAGAAAGCGCCCACCCCCGCACCCCGCCCAGAGCCCGAAAAGATGCCTGCCGCTCCCAAATCTCCCCAATCGCCCGGTCCCGTCGTCCCCCTGCCCGACCCAACAAGAAAAGTTCAATCGCAAACCATCCCACCATCCCCATTGTCCGCCGCGTCCACCCTACCCACCGGTCCCACAGGCCCCACAAGTCCCGCCTTCCCAACAATCTCCCCGCCCAAATCCCCCCAACTCGCCGATCGCCTCCGCACAGCCCTCCAACCGGCGCAGCACGTGTCCCGCACTGTTCCCCAAGGCCGGCGATAGCCTTCCCCGGCACGCTCCAGGCGGTTGTCCAGCGCCCCCTTCCCGTCAGGGAAGCAGCAGTTTTATGTAGTCGTTGAACACGGCAGAGTAGTTGCCCGCGCCGTCGAGGTATTGTACCCGAACCGTGTGATACCCGGCTGTCGCCGGCAGCGTGTGGGCGCGCACGGCCGCAGGCGGTTCCCAGGGCGTCCAATGCGCGCCGTCGTCACTGAACCGCATGCGCGACACCAGCGATCCCGCACCGTCGTCCCAGGTCAGGCCCAGCGTGACCGTCGGGTTGGCGGTGCTCAATGCGCCGCCGTTGATGACGATGGTTCCCGTCGGCGGTGTGGTGTCCAGCCGGATGTAATCGTGGTATGGCAGCGACCGGTTGTTCAACCGGTCAAGAAACTGAACCCGGACCGTCCTGTGGCCGTCCGCGCCCGTCGGCATCGTGTACGGGCGCGTCGCCGCCAGCGGTTCCCAGAGTGTCCAGTTTGCCCCGTTGTCGCTGAAACGCATGCGCACCACGCCCGAACCGCCGCCGTCATCCCAGGTCAGCGCCAGCGTGACGTTGCGGTTGTTGGTGGCGCTGCGGTTGCCGTTGATGAGGATTGTGCCGGTTGGCGGCACGGTGTCGGTGAGCAGAGACGCGCTGTTGGATTCGAGGTTGCCGTTCCCCACCGCATCAAAGGCAGCGTTGGCGCGCACACGGCAAGTCACCACTCCTTGGGCCGCGGGTGTCACCGACAGCGAGTACACCTGCTGATCCGTCGTGGTCAGCGCGCCTGCGGTGCCGTTCGTCACATCAACACCCGCCGCCGTCAGGCCGGTCACCGGCCTGTTGAACGTCAGCGTGAACGCCGTGGGCGAGCCGCTTGCCGGCGATGACGGGGCGGCCGCCGAGCAGGTCAGGGCATGGTTGACGTAGATGGGATTGGTCAGAGACTGAAACACCCCGAAGGTGTCCCTGAGTTCGGCACGGATGAAGTCCTTCGTCTCGGACGTGACGTCGGCCTCGAAATCCATGCGCCAGGGAGTGCCGCTGCCGATCGTGTACTTGACGCCCGCACTCCTCGAATAGACCATCACATTTCCAAGCAGCGCCCCGTCATAAACCTCCACCCGGAAACGCAGCCGTTTCGGCTGGGTTACCGTCACGTCCGCGCCCATCGGCGTCTCATACACGCCGTCCCCGTTCTGGTCGCACCAGACGAAGGCGCGCGCGGCGCCCTTCGACGCGGCGATGCTGATTCTGCCGGCCTCCACGGCGGCCTGGATGTCTGCTGGCTGGTTGCTGGCCGCCAGCACATAGTTGCAGGGCATCAGCGAGTTGCTGACTCCCGTGGAGAGCCATTTCTCAAGGTGATGGTCGCTTTCTCCTATTGCGACCAGCATGCGTCCCGCGTTGATATGGGCGGCCCACCAGCCCCGGGCGTCAGCGTTCGGAAAGGGCGTTGTCCATGCGCCCACACCGCGGATGCCGGCCTGGGCAAAACCGGTCGGCCAGGCGTTTCCATCGTCGAAGGGGTGGTTGATGAATATGGTGCCGCCGCGCGCCAGCATCTGGGGAATCATTTCCTCGACCGTGTACAGGGTTCCGTTGGGCTTCACATCCAGCGGGTCGCTGCCTGTCATGTTCAGGACACAGGCGTGTCCCCGTCCCATCCCGCCCCACTCGTCGCCGCGCATCGGTATGCAGCCGTCCTGCTCGACAAACCATGGATCACTGCACTGCGCAATCGTGTTATGGTCGCAAATCGAGATGCTCTGCGCGCCGAAACTCGCCGCTTCCAGGATGCGGTTCTTGACGGTGTCCCTGCCGTCGCTGTAGTCCGTGTGGGTGTGGTGCGCGAAATAGACCCACCGCAGTCCGGCGGGCGGCGTCACGCCGGCCGCGCTGCCGTCTGCCGTCTTCTGAAGCGTCATGTTCACCGCTGCGGCGGGAATCGCGACGGACAGAAAGACCAACAGGCCCGGCAAAATGCTTCGATTTGAAGAAGGCATGGCAAACACTCCATAGTCAATTGGACCGGAACAGAGCTCCGATGTTTAGCAGTTTTAACATATACGGCTTGAGTGTAGTTTGGAGTGCGCGGGAATGTCAACCTGCCGCATTTGCGCGAGTTGACACTCGGACGGTTGTGCGGATTGGGCTTCTCCGTGCATAATACGGAGGCTGGGATGAGGGTGGACGGGAAGTTGCAGGCAGGTCGTTTCTTGGAGGCAGATTATGAGTGACAACAGCAGCAGTACACAGCCTCTGGCCCTGTTGGGCGGTGCGCCGGTGCGCGGGCCGGAGAAGCAGTGGCATGGCTGGCCGGTCTATGACGACGCCGAGCGCAAGGCGCTCATTGACGTGCTGGAAAGCGGCCAGTGGTTCTATGCCGGACGGGTGGCCCAGTTCGAGCGGGAATACGCGGAGTTCCAGGGCGCGGCGTACTGCGTGACCTGCAACAGCGGCACCGCGGCGGCGGAAATCGTCCTGCAGGCGCTGGGCATCGGCCCGGGCGACGAGGTCATCGTTCCGCCGTACACCTTCGTGGCCACGGCGTCGTCCGTGCTGCGCGTGGGCGCGACGCCCGTGTTTGCCGATGTGGACGACACCTGGTGCATTGACCCGGAAAAAGTGGCCGAGGCCATCACGCCGAAGACCAGGGCCATCATGCCGGTGCATTTCGGCGGGCGCATTTGCGACATGGACCGCCTCAATGACATCGCCGACGAGCACGGCATACCCATCATCGAGGACGCCTGCCACGCCTGGGGCGGCCGGTGGGTCGGCAAGGGCGCCGGCACGCTGGGCCAGTGCGGCGTGTTCAGTTTCCAGCTTTCCAAGAACATCACCGCCGGCGAAGGCGGCGCGATTGTGACCCACGACACCAAACTGGCCGAAATGTGCCGGTCCATCACCAACTGCGGCCGCGCGCTGGGCGCGCCCTGGTACCACCACGTGAATGCGGGCACCAACGCGCGCATGACCGAGTTTCAGGCCGCCCTGCTTTCGTGCCAGTTGCGGCGGCTCGGCGAGCAGACGCTGGCGCGCGACCGCAACGCGACCATTCTCAACTACGAACTGGAGAAGATCGAGGGGCTCATCCCGCAGCCCAAGAGCAACCGCATTACCCGCCGGGCCTACCATCTGTACTGCATGCGCATTGACCCGGACCGCTTCGGCTGTTCCCGGGCGCAGTTTGTGGCCGCGGCAAACGCCGAAGGCTGGCCCGTCAGCGCGGGCTATCCCCTGCCGCTCTACGAGCAGCCGGTATTCAAGGACCACCCCGGCAGATGCCGGAGCGCAGCCTGTCCGATGGTGGAGGACCTCTGCCACCGCAGCGCCATGTGGTTTGGCCACGAAAAACTGCTCGGCACGGAAGAGGACATGCGCGACATCGTCCGCATCGCGGAGAAGATCAAGGCGAACGTGGAAGCGCTGCGCAACTGGCAGGCATGAAGTCTCTTCTTGCTCTTGCTCTTAATCTTGCTCCTGCTCCCGTTCGGAAGGAGCAGGACAAAAGGAGAGGCCGCCTGCGCCAATAGGCGGAACCGCCGCGAGACTGGGGACCTGAGAATTGAGAATTGGGGAACAAGAACACCCTGGTGTGGTGGGTCACAGTTTATGCTACTTGAACAAACCAAGAAGGCCAAGCGAAAAACGGGGACTGACTCGCCTTTCGGCAGTTTGAAAGGCGTGTCTGTACCTGCTTTTCGCGGCGGTCCCGCGTCAAAACAAGATGCCATCAGGATGACTCACCACACTGGAAGGTCAGGGATTTAGAACATGGCCGAAGAGAACAACTCGAAGCTGCGCAAGCTGCTCGGATATGCCGTCAAGAACGGCGCTTCAGATCTGCACCTCTCCGTGGGAAACGCGCCCGCGGTGCGCATTGACGGCGAAATCCGCTTTCTGCCCGCCGACACCCTCTCGCAGGCGGACATGGAGAATTTCCTGGGCGAGATGATGAATCCGGCGCAGCGCGCCCTCTATGACGAGCGGGGCGATTTCGACCTGGCGCACACGGTGGCCGGCCTGGGCCGCTTCCGCGTGAACGTGCTGCGCCAGCGCGGTGCCATTGCCATCGTCATGCGCCATGTGAAGAGCAAGATTCAGACCTTCGAGGAATTGAACCTGCCGCCGGCCCTGAACCGCATCGCCGATCTGCCGCGCGGGCTGGTGCTGATCACCGGCACCACGGGCAGCGGCAAATCCACCACGCTGGCGTCCATCGTGGACTGGATCAACCAGCGCAAGCGCCTGCACATCGTCACGCTCGAGGATCCCATCGAATACCTGCACACCAACAAGAAAAGCATCGTGACGCAGCGCGAGGTGGCCATTGACACCCGCGACTTCATCTCGGCGCTGCGCGCCGTCATGCGCGAGGACCCCGACGTGATTCTCATCGGCGAAATGCGCGACGCCGAGACCTTCCAGGCGGCCCTGTCGGCCGCCGAAACGGGCCACCTCGTCTTCTCCACGCTGCACACGACCAACGTGATGCTGACCATTGACCGCATCATGGACATGTTCCCCTCGAACATGCACGCCCAGATCCGGTCCCAGCTCGCGCTGCAGCTCAAGGCCTGCGTGTCCCAGCGCCTGCTTCCCGCGAAGGACGGCAAGGGCCGCGTGCCCGCCATCGAGGTCATGATCTCCAACCCCGGCATCGCGGGGCTGATCCGCGACAACAACGTCAAGCAGATCCCGAACGCCGTGGCGGGCGGGGCCGAGGACGGCATGCAGACCTTCAACATGAGCCTGGCCGGGCTCATCAAGGAGGGGCTGATCCGGGAGGAGGAGGCCAT
>CALDSM010000416.1 GCA_937923585.1 uncultured bacterium | reverse complement strand
GAGACCATGCTCAAACTGGCCTGCACTCTTGACGGTCTTTTTGGGCCTTCCAACACACCGGTGACCCTGGGCGTGATCAGGGACCAGTTTGCCGACGGGCGGGAGTTTGTGGCCTCCACCCATGATTCCGTCCGGCGTTTTGCCGCACACCTGTACCGGCTTCAAGTGAAGGTGCTGACGGTCCACCCCGGCGTGACCATGTCGGAATTGGACCGCTTCCTGACGTTCATCGGCCGCAAGCCCGAGGACATACTCGCGGCGGGGGGCCTGGCAGCGCAGATGGACGAACTAAAGATCCGTCACATCTCCCTTGACGAAGCTTCCGACCTCCTCGTGGTGGACCGGAGGAAGACTCCGGACCAGTGGGACATTCTGGACTACCTGAGGAACCGGCACGGCGGCAAAGAGACGCCGTTGCGCGCCGAAAGCTTTCTTCCCCAATCCGTGGACGCCGAGGAATTGCTGGAGTTCTTCCGCGCCGTGGCGGACGGCACCCCGGAAGTGGAGCAGTATTTCCACAACACCCTGACCGACCCGGCAAAGATCATGGAGGCGCTCAACTGTCTTGCCGGCGCACGTCAAATGCCTGACGGCGACTGCGCCGCCGAGTCTCCAGAATTGCTGGACGAGGCTTTTGACCACATTTCTGACGCCATTGCCAGGCTGCCCGAGTCCGTTCAGGAAACTTATGCGAAGAACATGGCCCAGGCCATTGGCGACACCCGCGATCCGGTTCGGCGCCGGTTCACCGAGAAGATACTTCCGAAACAGGTCGGGCAGTTTGGACCGGCCGACAAGATTGTCGAAGCAATGGGCGACGACAAGGCCGCGGAAATTCTCGCGGAGCATGTCATGTTCCACCAGGGGACGCGGCGGACGCTCGAGAACTTCCTGGACGGGATTGACGACGAGACCCAGCGCGGTGAAATCATCAAGGAAGCCGTGGCCGCCAATCTGGCGGGCGCGCAGGGACAGCGCTTCGGGGAGATCGTGTCACTGCTGGAGGAGCGCAAGGCGGTTCCGCAGACCCAGGACACGTCCGGGAAGGCGGCACCGTCAAAACCTGCCGAAAACGTTGACGAAGGCGTGAGTGATCTGCTGCAGCAGGTGACACTCGAACACACCCAGGCCGAGCACATGAGCCGCGACGTCTTCCAGGACTGCACCGCCGCCAATGCGTCGCTCTATGCCACGGACGTGGCCCTGTCGCTGCAAAAGCAGCCCGAGTTTGGCGTCTATGCCGAAAGCACGGCCAAACTCGTGGCCCAGTCGCTGAAAGAGGCCTTTGATCAAAAAATGTTTGAGCTTATGGTCTCCGCCCTCGAACGGGCCCGGGACAATGACGACTTCATTCCGGGGCTGCAAGAATTGAGCCTCGCGGAATTCGCCACGGACCAGCGGCTGGACGAGATGATAAACGCCCTGCGGCCCCTCGATCCGGTGTCGGCCGAGTATGCCTCGCTGGTCAGCGCCCTGAGACTGTGCGGAAACAGGGCGGTCACGCGCCTGTTCAACCGTCTCGTGGTCGAGCCGGCCCGGCCCGCCCGCATGTTCCTCATTCAGGTGCTGCTTTCCCTGGGCCCGATGGTCGCCGGACTTCTGGGCCAGAACATCCTGCATCCCGAATGGTATGTGGTCCGCAACATTGTCTATGTGCTGGGGAAGGTTGCCCCCGAATCCTCCCTCGACGCGCTGAACCAGACTTTGCAGCACCCGGAGTCCCGGGTCCGGCTGGAACTGGTGCAGGCGCTGGGGGCGGTCAGTGGCCCCAGAGTGGAGGAGGCCATGCTCAAGCTGGTCATGGACCCCGACCCCGGGGTCGCCGGCCTTGCGGCGGGATTCCTCCGCCGGTTCGACGGCGAGCGCGTGCTCCCCGTCTTCCGTGCCATGCTCACGTTTGACGGCAAGTCGCTGCTCGGAAGACCTTACGTCGTGGGCAGAATGATGCGGGTCTTCGCCGAAGTGGGCACGGCGGCGGATGTGAAGCTGCTGGCCAAATTCCAGCCCCCGCTCCTGCTCCTCTATTCGCGCTCCATGCGCGAGGTTCGCAGGGACTGCAGAACGGCGATGCGCGAGATTGGGGAGCGTCTGGCGAAAGGTACGGAAAAATGACGCCGCAGGAACAAGCCACGCCCGCCCAAAGCGTCATGCACCTCTTCAGGGCGGCGCGCAACCAGACGCGGCTGCTGCCCCCCGAGCATCCCAGCGTCATAAAGGCCGTGCGCGAGTTTCTTGACAGGATGGAAGAGTCCCTGCGCAGCGAAGACTCGGTGACCATTTCGGTGCTGGGCGGCGAGATGTACCTGGACGGGCGGTTGCAGGCCAGCGAAAGCATCGCCTATGCCGACATGGTTCAGGAACTGGCCGAACGCAACCTGGACGGCATGGTCTTTTCGCGCGGGCTGACCGTGGAGGAACTCACGCGCTTCTTCGCCCTGACCAACCTCCAGTCCGAGGAGGTGGCCCGGCGCGGCGGCTGGAAGGAGCTGCTGCAGCAGGAGGGCATCCGGCACGTCGGCACCGACAAGGTGGTGGGGCTCGCCGAATCCACCCCCGCACTCCAGGCCGGAAAGGAAATGTACCAGCTCTGTCTGGATGCCATTGTGGAATCCTTCAGCGAGGCGCGAAAGGGCCATCTTTTCGATTTTCAAATGATCCAGCAGCGGGTGAAAACGTTCACGTCCATCCTGCTCGATGACCAGCAGGTCTTCCACAATCTCAGCACCATCAAGAAGAAGGACCAGTACACGTTCTACCACTCGGTCAACGTGGCGGTGCTGTCCCTGCTGATTGGGTACAAGCTCAAGCTGGAGCAGCCCCTCCTGGAAGTCGTCGGCACCGCGGCCATCATGCACGATGTCGGCAAGATGCACATCCCGGACGACATCCTGAACAAGCCCGAGGGGCTGTCCAGGGACGAATGGACGGTCATGCAGACCCACTCCTCGGAGGGGGCCAAGATCCTGCTGAAGACGGGCGACCCGCAGGCGCTTCCCATGGTGGTGGCCGCCCAGCACCATGCGGAGCACACGCTCGGCGGGTACCCGCACTTTGACGGCATCGGCAGGCTGCACCTGCTGACCGAGATTGTGTCCGTGGCCGACATGTTCGACGCGCTCACCTCCGACCGCGCATACCGAAAGGCCATGCCGCCCGACCAGGCTATCAAGATTATCGCGGAGGGCAGCGGCCGGCGGTTCCACCCCGTTCTGGTGAAGGTGTTTGCCCAGTTGTCGGGGCTCTTTCCCATCGGGACCATGGTTGAACTGGACACGGGCGAACTCGCCGTCGTGGTGCGTCCAAACCCCGACGACCTGTACAGGCCCAGCGTCAAGATGGTCCCCCGTGTGCCCGGCGCCCGGGTGGAGCTGGGCGAAGTGCGGCTCTCCGAGAGGAGTGGCACGGGATACAGACGCAGTATTGTCCGTTCCATTGACCCCGAGGAACACGGGCTGCAGAAACCTTCTCTGGTCTCGGCGGCGGGACGGGGAGTCGTATAGACCGCATGCCGTCGCCCCGCTGGGGCGGTTTGGAAAAAGGGCATGCGGGGGCGGTTCTATTCGCTGTTCAGCACTTCCCGGATTTTGGCGGCCAGATGCAGCGTCGAAAACGGCTTCTGGATGAAATGCACCCCTTTGCCCAGTATGCCGTGGTGGGCGATGACATCGGCCGTGTAGCCCGACATAAACAGGCACTTGAGACTTGGGCAGGAGGAGGCCAGCCTATTGGCGAGATTGTCGCCGTTCATCTCGGGCATGACCACATCGGTCATGAGCAGGTGAATGTCCCCCGGGTGTTTTTCGGCCAGACGGAGGGCGTCTTTCGCGGAGGCGGTGGCCAGCACGGTGTAGCCCTGCCCCTTGAGCAGCATCGCCGTCAGTCTGAGAAGCGAGGGCTCGTCCTCCACCAGCAGAATGGTCTCTTCGCCCCGGGGCGCCGCCGGGGGCGGCGCGTCCGCGGTCCGGCGCTGTTCCGCGTCGTTTGCGTGCCGGGGCAGGCACACCGTGAACGTTGTTCCCCGGCCCGGTTCGCTTTGCACGGTGACAAAGCCGCCGTTCTGCCGGACGGCGCCGTACACGGTGGCCAGGCCGAGGCCGGTTCCCTTGCCGACCTCCTTGGTGGTGAAAAAGGGCTCGAAAATCTGGGCCAGCGTTTCCTTGTCCATTCCGCAGCCGCTGTCGCTCACGGAAAGCTGCACATACTCCCCGGGCAGGGCGTCCGCGTGGTTCGCGCAGCACGCATCGTCCACAATGCGGTTTGACGTCTCGATGGAGAGCGTGCCCACTTCGGCGATGGCATCCCGGGCGTTGAGGCACAGATTGGCCAGAATCTGGTCAATCTGGGAGGGGTCCATGTAGACCGGCCACAATCCGGCCGACGGATGCCAGCCAAGGCGTATGTTCTCACCCAGAAGCCGCTGCAGCATCTTGAGCGTCCCGGCCACGGTGTCGTTCAGATCCAGCACCCGGGGCGCGACCGTCTGTCTGCGGGCAAAGGCCAGCAGTTGGCGGGTCAGGTCGGCGGAGCGGGTGGCCGCCGTGCGCACCTCCTCCAGGTCGGCATGGAGCGGCTCGGCCGGGTTCACCTTGCTCAGGGCCAATTCCATGTGTCCGAGGATCACCGCCAGCATGTTGTTGAAATCATGGGCCACGCCGCCGGCCAGCCGGCCCACGGATTCCATCCTCTGCGCCTGCTGAAGCTGGGCTTCAAGCGCGGTCCTCTCCTCCTCGGCCTGCCTGCGCGCGGTGATGTCGCGCACTGCCACGATCAGTTTCCTGCGGCAGTCCGCGAGGAATCCCCCGTAGGTTGCCTCGACGGGGAACATCGTTCCGTCCCTACGCCTGTGGTCGCGCCTGTAAACATGGTGTTCCGAGTCGCCTGCCGTGGACTCGAATATCGCCGCCCGTGTCTCGTCGGGTTCCACCGAGATGTCCTCAGCACTCAATGCCAGAAATTCCTCCCGGGTGTAGCCGTACAGGCGCAGGGCGGCGGGGTTGACATCTTCAAGCCGGTTCGTCTCCGCGTCCAAAACAAGGAGCGCGTCGGAATCGCGCTCAAAGAGCTGCCTGTACTGCGCCTCAGATTCCCGCAGGGCTTTTTCGGCCTGCTTGTTCTGCGTGATGTCCCGGTTGATGGCCACGTGCCCGAGGACCCTGCCTTCAGCGGTTCGCACCTCGGAGATGGTTACCTGGACGGGAAAAAGCGTTCCGTTACGCCGGTTGTGCAGCAGTTCGCCCTTCCAATACCCCCGCTGTGCTATGGTTCTCATGACCGACCTGCGCGGTTCGAGGACAAATTGGGGCTTTATGAACCTCAGAAAGTGTTGGCCCACCACCTCTGCCTGGGTCCAGCCATACTGCTCTTCCGCCGCGGCGTTCCAGTACTGGATGTTGAACTGCCGGTCCGTGGCAAGAACGGCGTCCGCGACATGGTTAAGGAGCGTCGCCTGATACTGGATCTGCTGCTCGGCGTGCCGGAGATCGGTGATGTCAATATGGGCGCCCAGCATGTGGACAGGCCTGCCGCTTTCGTCCTGGAGGATGGAAGCCCGCGTTAGGATCGTGCGGTGCGAACCGTCCTTGTGACGGAAACGAAACTCGTTTTCGTAGCCGGGATAAGGCGCACTTAGAAACCCCCGAATGCGGGCCACTGCAGCGTCAAGGTCGTCCGGGTGGACGCGATCCTGCCACTCGCCCAAATCATCGGTGATTTCGTGATCCTCAAAGCCGATCTGTCGCTTCCACACCGGGGAATAGTGGACGCGGTTTGTCGAAAGGTCCCAGTCCCAGAGCCCGATGTTTCCGGCCTCCGCGGTCATCCGAAGGCGCTCCTCGCTTTTCCGCAGCGCATCAAGCGTCCGGTTCAGCGTCCTGTTGGTGTCGTCCAACTCCCGGCCGATGGAGTGCGCCGCAAACCCGGCCGCGACGGCAAGAATCGCCGCCGCCGCAACGGCGAGAAAAGCCAGGAAGAGCGCGCTGTTGACCGCATAGAATGCGGGCACAAACTTGGGCAGCGTGCTTTGGACGAGGACCAGCGCCACCGTCAGGGGAATCATCGTGCGCGCCAGCCGGGCCGAGGTGGAGCGGCCAACCAGTCTGGATACGGGGAAACTGTCTGGCCCCGCCGCCGCCATCATGGTGATGCCCAGCAGCACGAAGGCGAGGGATGTCGTGGCAGCCATCGGGGTCGCGGCACCGCCGTACAGCAGGGGTGTCCCCTGCGCGTAGGACAGAAGCACCGTCATCCCGGCAAGCAGCGTCAATGCGCCCAGGCTCGACGCCCAGTCTCCAAAACGGTTGCCGGGACGGAAATGCTGCGGCCAAAGCAGCAGCAGGAATACGCCCAGCCCGGCCACGGCAAGGACGGCCCCGCTCGCCGGTGACATGCGCGCGATGGGGATTCCGCCAAACATCCCGGCCGCGGGAAACAGCCTGTTTTCGAAGACCAGACTCCGTCCCGATGACAGACCGGCAGCCGCCAGCAGGATGAACAGGGCGGCAAACAGGCCAAGCGAGATCGTCACCTTCAGCCCGGCATCCTCCCAGACCCGGCGCACACGCCCAAGCAGGGCGAGGCTGAGCATCAGGAAACAGCCCGCAGTGCTGGGTTCCATCGGAACGTAGTCCGGCCGTATGCTGGCCAGCACCCACAGCCCCGAAACGTTTCCAAGCAGGCCCGCAAGGGAAATCGCGGCCACCCCGGTGATTCCCAGAAGCACGATTCGCCCAAACTCCGGGACTGTGGAACGTTCAAGTCCCTGGGCGGCAAAACCGGGTTGATTTTCCAACGCCACGGCATTCCCTCTGTTTATATACTGACCGCAACAAGTGTGGACAGCCCAACACTCACCGTAATGGAATACTACCCATGGGAAGTGTAACACAGAAATTTCATTTTTGCTGGCGGGAGGAAACCGCGTCCAAACGCCCCCGCCGCCCCCCGGACCGGGGGGCGGCGGGAAGGCGGTCGGGGCCCGGATGAACGCGCGCTTTGGGGCATGGTTTCTTGCAGTCTCCCGGCTCTTCTGTTCCCCGTTACTTCTTGACAACCCAACAAGACACTCTCAATAATGGCGGCATCGCCTGTTTCGACTGCTGAACCGGCGCCGTTCCCTGCTGAACAATCCGAGAATGAACGGCGCGATGCACGGGGTGTTGTGAATTGGATGAACTGTCTTCCGGAATGTCCGCCGGTTCGCCGGCGCGTTCGCAAAAAGCTGCCGTCGCGGGCGTCTGCGCCGGTCTGGTCCTTGTTTGCGCCGCGATCTACGGACGGACCCTCTCGCACGACTTTCTGAACTATGATGATCCCCTGTATGTCACGGAGAATCCCGCCGTGCAGGACGGGCTGGGCTGGTCGGGCGTGATCTGGGCCTTCACCACCGACCGTGCCATGTACATGCACCCGCTTACCTGGTTGAGCCACATGGCGGACTGCACGCTCTACGGGATGCGTCCATGGGGACACCACCTGACCAACCTCCTCTTTCACGCCATGGACTCCGTCCTGCTCTTTCTTGTCCTCGCGCGCATGACCCGCCGGCTCTGGCCGGGCGCGCTGGTGGCCGCCCTCTTCGCCGTCCATCCCCTGCATGTGGAGTCGGTGGCCTGGATCGCCGAACGCAAGGATGTGCTTAGTATGCTGTTCTGGGCTGCGTCCATGGGTGCCTATGCCTGGTACAGACAGCGTCCCGGAGTGGCGCGCTACGCGGCCGTGGTCTTGCTGTTTCTGCTGGGGTTGTTGTCCAAGCCCATGGTCGTGACACTGCCCTTTGTGCTGCTGCTGCTGGACTACTGGCCCCTCGGCCGGGTGGACCGCACCGCGCCGTTCAGCGTCCTGATGCGCAGGGCGGTCTGGCTGGCGGCGGAGAAGATTCCGCTGTTTCTGATGGCGGCGCTGTTCAGCGCAATCACGTTCATCATGCAGTCCGGCGCCAACAATCTGTCCTTTGGCGAAGAGGTCCCCGTGGCGGCGCGGTGCGCCAACGCTGTCGTCGTTTACGTGCTGTACCTGGTCAAGACCTTCTGGCCCTCGGGGCTGGCGGCCTTTTACCCCCATCCGATTACCCGCCCCGCGTGGCAGGTGGCCGGCGCGGCCGTGCTGTTGGTCGCCGTGACGCTATTTTGTGTCCGCGAAGCCCGGCGGCGTCCCTATCTGATCGTCGGATGGCTCTGGTATTTGGGCACCCTGGTGCCCGTTATTGAACTGGTGCAGGCGGGCGCCTTCTCCCACGCGGACCGCTACACCTACATTCCCCTGGTCGGCGTCTTCATCATGGTTGCCTGGGGCGCGGCCGACCTCGCCACCTGGTTCCATGTGCCTGGGCGCGCCCTGATTCCGGTCTCAGGCACCGTGCTGGCGGCGCTGGCGGTTTGCGCGGGCATACAGGCCGGCCACTGGCGAAACGGCGAAACGCTCTTCCGCCATGCCATAGAAGCAGGGCACCCAAGCAGCGCCGCCTACAACAACCTTGGCGTGCTTGCCCTGAAGGACGGACGCAATGACGAGGCCAGGGAGTATCTGGCCAAGTCGCTCGAAATGGGCGGCAACCACGCGGACGCCCTGGGCAACCTGGGCAAGATCGCCCTGGACCAGGGACGCAACGCGGATGCCAGGGCTAATCTGACGCAGGCGCTCGCGTTGAAACCCGATGACGCCAACGCGCTCAACAATCTGGCCGTGCTCGCCACGAATGAGTCGCGCCTCGACGAGGCGCGGGTCTTCCTGGAAAAGGTGCTGGCCGTGAAGCCGGACCACGTGGACGCCAACAACAACATGGCCCGGCTCCTGTTGGAACAGGGCCGGTTTGACGAGGCCAAGCCCTGGCTGACCCGGGTGTTGGGCCTGAAGCCGGACCACGCCAGCGCGCTCAACAACATGGGCTGGTGCTGCATGAGCCAGGGCCGGTACGAGGATGCCGAAAAGTACCTCAAGAAGGCCGTCGAGGTGGATCCTCAATTCATCAACGCGTTGAACAACCTGGCCCTCGTGCTCGCCATGCTCGGTAAGCCCGAAGAGGCAGACCGGTTCAGGGAGAAGGCTGAGGAGGTGGGCGGTCCCCGCATGGAGAACAAGAAATAAGCGGTGCCCTGCCGGGCACCCGCATTCGCATGGGCTGCCCCGTCCGCGAACGGGTCTGCATGCGATTGCTTGGCGCCCGCGCCATGGCTCGCCTCTTCTGGATTCCAAAGCGCGTTCAGTTTGCCATGGCGGCCGCTTGGTCGTCCGGAAATGGTTCCTCTGCGGCGTTCTTCTTGGCTGTATCCAGCCGGCTGTGCAGGTAATCCAAGCCCGGGTTGATTGCCAAGGCGCGCTCAATAGCGGCAACCGCATCTTTCCAGGCCCCGGCGGCCGCAAAGGCATCGGCGGCCATGACGCAATAGGACCAGTCTTCCGGGGCGATACGCTGCGCGGCGGCAAAGGCTTTGTGTGCCCCGGCAATATCTTCAGTGGCCGCACGGGCGGCTCCGCAAAACATCGCCACCATTGGAAAATCGGGATTGTCCTTCCAGACGCTTTCCCAAACGTCTCGGCGTGCCGCGGGGCTGCTCTTGGACAGGGTCTTCTCGAGATTCCGGACAGGCAAAACGTTGTCTCGATTGAGCGGAATTGCGCTGCGGTAGGCGCTTACCGCGCCCGGCAGATCCCCGGCAGTCTCCAGCCGGGCGGCTTCGGCCATGAGAAGGTCCTGGAATCTGCAGGAATTGCCAAGATTGCACGGCAGTAACCGGAACAGTTGCCGCAGCACAGACACTCGCGTTTCCAGGAACTTCCCTTCGTGCGGATGCCCGGATGTGTCTTGCGTTGGGCCGGCCTTTTCCGCGTCGTCGGCGGTCCCGCACGGCTGTTCGCCGAAAGCGGCGCGCCAGAGCCCCATTTCTCCATTCGCCTCTGCCAGGAGGTTCGCGTCGCACAACGCAAGGATGAGTCCTTCGAAGGCGGCGAGGTTGCCCGGTTCCGATTGCAGGCTGCGCCGGTATGCCTTGATGGCTCCGGGAAAGTCGCCCTGTTCACGCAGCAGGCACCCAATCATGAGTTGCGCCGCCACGGTGACACCCAGTGTGGATGCGGCGCGAAAGGCGGCCAACGCCGGTTCCGGCTGCTTCTCATCATGCAGGAGTTGTCCCAGTTGCATGTGCATGCTCGCATCGTCAGGGCGTAAAGCCAGCGCCCGGCGCAGCGTCTCAATTGCCCGCGCTCTTTCCCCTGCGGTGGCGAGCAGCGGGGCCAGGAGACGGAGGGCTTCCCAAGAGTAAGGCAAATCTGCGGCCAGAATCTTCGCCTGTTCGAAGGCGTTCGCAGCATCCTTCTTGTCGCTCAGCAACCGGACATATCTGGTCCGGACACGGTCGTTCCTGGGGTCTATTTCCAGTGCGTGGCGGCAGGCGTCCAGCCGCATATCTTCACCCCGTGTGCCGATCTGTGTGTCAAGTTCGGCCATGGCACGCTCAAGGCTGTTCTCGGGCATGCCAGGCAAGGCCGCACACAACGTCGCTGTCGCCGCCAATTGGTCTCTGAAGTCGGGCTGCGTCATTGCCTGACGCAACCGGCATTCTTCGATGGACATTGGGGGAGTCTGGGTGCCAAGACGAGGCTCTATCCGCACCAGTGTTTCCAGGACGGACCGGGCAAGAACGCAGTTTCCCTCGAACGTGGGATGCACATGGTCCAGGAAGAATTCAGGGCCCTCGATTCCGTGGGGGCTGGCGTCGGCAAGCGATTGGGCGGTGTCCGCCAAGTGGACGCCGTCGCGGGCGCGGGCGGCGGCAGTCTCCCGAAGAATCTCGTTGATGCGGGTGCGGGCACGGTAACATCTGCCGTCCAACTCTCGCGCCCGGACGAACCACCTGCGCGCATCGGCGTAGTCGCCCAGCGCATGGCGGCAGCAGGCGATTCCATAGGCGAGCCCGGCATGGCCGCTGTCGAGGTCTGCGGCGCGGGAGTAGGCGTCCAGGGCGTCTCGGAACCGCCCCCCTTCCCTTAGCATGTTCCCGGCATCGTAGGCATCTTCCCAGAGTCGCGCTGCCTTTGAATCGAGAACGGCTGCGTGCCTTCCATCAGGTATCCAATCACGCAGGCGCGTTCCCACCGTGCACAGGACCACCTGCGCGCCCGCCGCCTTTGCAAAGCCGCATATGTCGTTCACGTTTGACTGGTAGTACTGGTAGGCACGTTCCGGCTCGATGCGTCGTGAGGGTGGGTGAAGCCGACCCAAATCGGCCGGCAATTTAACGCCGTGCAGCAACTGCACGATGCTCGAATTGTTCAGCGCGGTGGCCAGCCGGAGGCACCACAAGGCGAGCCGGGGTGGCAGCCGGTCCCACGCCGTGCTTTGCGACACGAGAGGGTTCAGTTCATTGTTGCCCATGTAGACCAGGAAAAGATCGGGCTGATATGCCGCGCAGGCTTGAGCTGCGGCGCGCATCACGTGCGAGTCGGCGCCGGCAAGCGCAAGACAGTAGATTTCAAACGGTCTCTCGTGCCGGCCCGCACGCAGCATCGTCTCAAGAATGCCCCAAAACGAGAAATCCGGCACCGGCCCGCCCTGTGCCGCAGAACTTCCAAAGACAAAGATCCGGTAAGTGTCCGGGGGTTTCTCCGCCGGCATGGAAAACCCAATGGGCGTTGTTCCAAAGGGCGTAGTGTAGAACTGCTGGTAAAAAGCGCTGTTGGCTACGCAGACCGTCTTTCCGTCCAACTCCCGGGGCACGAACAGTCCCATGGGAATGCCGTATCCTGCCAGCCGCAAGGCCAGCTCGGCCATGCAAAGGAGCAGCGGCGGCACAATCACCCAAGCGACAAACAGTTTGCCTGCGCGGCCAGACCACCCTGGCGCCCCCCCCTCACGACCATGAACCGGCATTTCACCGGGGGGGAAAGTCTCACGTTCTGCTCTTGCCGAGAAACGTAGCAAACACACCTCCTGCCGGGAAAGATGCTTCACAAGAACATACATTGGCCTTGGCCGAGGAGTCTTGCATGGCGCTACTCGGTCAAAACCAAGGCAATCGCAAGGAAGACAACGGGCAAGGTGTTTGGCGAAGTCCTTGAGGCACAAATTGCCGATGGTTTAATCCAGAGCCTCCAATAGACAACGGCCACGATAAAATAATAGCATAAGACACTCGTGTCCGGTCAAAAGTTTAGTAATTTCAACTGGTTACAGCAGTCGGCGGTCGTGATCGCGGTGGCTTGACAGGAGAAATGCCTGTAGAATGGGCGTCTTCTCGAAAGGACCAACGCTCAAAACCAGTAGGATTGTGCATAAGCTGTGGTCGAGACCGAGCTGCTTTTACAAAATGACAATTGTACGGTAAATTTGATATCATTTCAGACGAGTATGAGATGCGATACTGCATTGCATCGCCGTGACCCCAAACGGGAACGAGGAAGTCGCATATGCCGCCCCTGGATGTCTACAAGCCCACGAATCACGTCCGGCTGCTCACGGCCACCTCGCTGTTTGACGGCCACGATGTCGCCATCAACATCATGCGGCGCATCCTGCAGGATTCCGGCGCCGAGGTGATTCACCTCGGGCACAACCGCTCCGCCGCGGAGATTGTGAACGCGGCCGTCCAGGAGGATGTCCAGGCAATCGCGGCAAGCTGCTACCAGGGCGGCCATGTCGAGTTTTTCAAACTCATCATGGATCTCCTGCGCGAATGCGGCGCGGGCCACATCAAGGTCTTCGGCGGCGGCGGCGGCGTCATTGTCCCCGCCGAGATCGCGGAAATCGAGGCGGCGGGCGTCACCAAGATATTCTCCCCGGAAGACGGGCGCCGCCTGGGCCTGCAGGGCATGATCAACATGCTCCTGCAGGAGGCCGACTTCCCCCTCCAGGGGAACGGCATCGCCGAAAAGGCCGCCGAACTCAGCCCCTCCAACGGTCTGCTCCTGGGCCGCTACATCACGGCCATCGAAGAGGCCAAGGCAAAGTCCAACGGGGACCTCTCCGCGCTTATTGATCCCCTGATGAAATGCATCTCCCGCAACATCCCGATTCTCGGCGTCACGGGCACCGGCGGCGCGGGCAAGTCCTCCCTTGTGGATGAGCTGGTCAACCGTTTCCTGAACGATTTCCCCACGCGGAACGTCGCCGTGGTATCTGTGGACCCGACCCGGCAGCGCACCGGCGGTGCCCTGCTGGGCGACCGCATCCGGATGAATTCACTCGCCCGCGAGCGTGTCTACCTGCGGTCGCTGGCCACGCGCACGGCGCGCAGCGAAATCTCCGACGCACTGGCCGAGGCGCTCATCGTGCTGCGCGCGGCAAACTTCGATTTCCTCATCGTCGAGACCGCCGGCATCGGCCAGGGCGACGCCGCCATCGTCCCGCATTGCGACGTGACTGCCTACGTCATGACTTCCGAGTTCGGCGCGCCGTCCCAGCTGGAAAAGATTGACATGCTCGACTTTGCCGACGTGGTCGTGATCAACAAGTTCGACCACAAGGGCGCCGAGGACGCGCTGGCGGACGTGCGCAAGCAGTTCCAGCGCAACCACCGCCTGTTTGACATGCCCCTTGAGGCGATGCCCGTGTTCGGGACCATTGCGGCCAAGTTCAACGACGACGGCCTGACCGCCCTGTACCAGGCCGTCGTGGCGCTCATGAACGAGCGCACCCACTGCGGCTGGCAGTCATCGTTGACGGCGACGGACCGCAAGACGCCCTCCTCCACCGCCATCATGATTCCGCCAAGCCGGGTGCGCTATCTGGCGGAAATCGCCGACACGGTCGAACGCTACCACCAGCAGTCCGCGAAGCAGGCGGAGATCGCGGAGAAGGTTTGGAGACTGGACGGCGCGCTGTCACTGCTTGGCGGCGACGACACCGAGGCCCGGCGTGAGCTGGAGGAGAAACGGAGCCAGCTTGACGCGGAACTGACCGAGAACTCCCACAGGATACTCGAGCGGTTTCCGACCCTGCGCGAGCAGTACGGCCAGGATGAGTTCACCTACACTGTGCGCGGCAAGGAAATCACGACGACGCTCAACCGGCAGAGCCTGTCCGGCGCCAAGATCCCGCGCGTTGCGTTCCCGAAGTTCAGGAACCCCGGCGACATCCTGCGCTGGGTGCGCCGCGAGAATGTGCCCGGCCGGTTCCCGTTCACCGCCGGCGTCTTCCCGTTTAAGCGGGACGACGAGGACCCGGCGCGCATGTTCGCCGGGGAGGGCGGGCCGGAACGGACGAACCGCCGCTTCAAGTTCCTCTCGCACAACCACGACGCCAAGCGCCTGTCCACGGCCTTCGACTCCGCCACGCTCTACG
>CALDSM010000415.1 GCA_937923585.1 uncultured bacterium | reverse complement strand
CTCGTGTCATAGGTGTCCACCAGCAGGATGCATTTGTCCGGATACTGCCGCGCAAACGCGCGGAACGCCTCCAGTTCGTCGGGAAAGCTCATGACCCAGCTGTGCGCGTGCGTGCCCGCCACGGGGATGCCGTAGACCTTGCCCGCCAGCACGTTGGACGTGGATGTGCAGCCGCCGATATGGGCGGCGCGCGATCCCGTCACGCCGCCGTCGGGCCCGTGGGCGCGGCGCAGGCCGAATTCCATCACCGGGTCGCCGCCCGCGGCCAGGCAGATGCGCGCGGCCTTGGCGGCGATGAGCGTGGAGAAGTTCATGAGGTTGAGCAGCGCGGTTTCGATCAGTTGCGCCTCAAGAATGGACCCCTCCACCTGCACCGCAGGCTCATAGGGAAAGATGACCGTGCCCTCGGGCACGGCGCGCACCGTGCATTGCGGGCGGAACGCGCGCAGGAA
The DNA here is from genome assembly GCA_937923585.1 of uncultured bacterium. GTDB lineage: Bacteria > Hydrogenedentota > Hydrogenedentia > Hydrogenedentales > CAITNO01 > CAITNO01. Next base: position 1,795 of record CALDSM010000415.1, on the reverse strand, counting down.
ACCGAGAAACTCCCGGTCGAACATGCCCAGCGAGTCGAGATAGGCAACGTCGTCCTCCCCGAACCGCAGGTGTTCGAGGTAGTCGAGAAACAGGCCGAGCCCCACGCCGGGCGCGAACCCCGTGTGCGGCGGCAGCGCGCGGAAGAAGTAGTCGAAGCTGACGCGCTGGTCGGTGCGGCCCTCGCGCCACTGGCCCGCCATCATGGTCAACTCGTAAAAATCGGTCAGCAGCGCGAGCCCCTCGCGCCGGAACCAGGGAGAATCGGGGGCGTTCATGAAAGGTTCACACTGCGGATGAACTGGACACCGGCCCTGCGCAGTTCGTCCATCGCAATCCTGCCGGGCTCCGCCGCCACCGCCTGCACGGCGTCCTCGATGACCACCACCCGGAAGCCCGCCTTGAGCGCGTCCAGCGCGGAGTGGTGGACGCAGTACTCCATGGTCAGTCCGGCAATGCAAATCCGCGTCACCTCGCGCCGCCGCAGCCATTCGGTCAGGCCCGGCACGGCGAACGCGCTGTACTGCTCCACATGGGGATCGGCGCCCTTGGCCACGAAATACGCGTCGAGCGGCACGCGCAGGTCGGCGCGAAACTCGGCGCCCGGCGTGTCCTGGATGCAGTGCGGCGGCCAGCTTCCGTCCCGGTACTCTGGCGCGGCGCTGAAACTGCAATGGTCTTCGGGGTGCCAGTCGCGGGAGAACACGATGTGCTCGAATTTGCCCATGATGCGGTTTATAGGTGGAACCACAGACTCCCCCTGCGGCACCGCCAGGGTGCCGCCGGAGCAAAAGTCATTTTGCACGTCCACCACCAGCAGGGCGTCCGTGTCCTCTATCCGCATGCTCATTTCTCCAACTGGCCCGCCCCGGCCAGATACATTACTATTTTCCCATGGTCGAACGCCAACGGGGGAAGTGCGTCCAAGGGAAACCAGCCCGCCTCCGACGCGTCATCGCCGCCTTGGACCGCGGTGTCGGGCGGTGCCTCGCCCCAGAACGCCACCGAAATGCTGCGGCCCCGCGGGTCGCGCCCGGGATCGCCGAACGTATGCAACTGTCGCAATTCGAGCCCCGTCAAGCCGGTCTCTTCCGCCAGTTCGCGGGCGACGGCCGCTTCCAGCGGCTCATCTATTTCCATAAACCCGCCCGGCAGCGCCCACATGCCCTCGAACGGCGGGCGCGCCCGCCGGATAAGCAGCAAATGCCGCCGTCCCTCCCGCATCGAAACCACCGCCGCGTCCACGGTCACCATCGGCCGCGGATAATCGTAAGTGTAAACACCCTTTTCGGCCATGGGTCAGTCCTCCGGGACGGTCGTCGGCGCCCATGTGCTGTCCGTGTCCGTCCGTGTATGTCCGTGCGCGCCGTGTCGGGCAAGCGGTCCTGCGGCTGTCCCTGTCATCCCTTCCGCAAATCCTGCACCGCCGTCGCGAAGCCCTCCACCGTGTTCTCCTGGAGCGCGTTCTCGCCCGTGTCGGCGCCGACGCGGATGCCCACGCGTTTGGCCGGGTCGCGGGTTTCGCGGATTTCGTTGCGGACGAGTGTGTTGCCCGCCGTCACGCCCTGAATGTCCACGGCAACGCCGTCCTCGGCCCCGCTGTCCACAATGCGGTTGCGCTCGATGATGTTGCCCTTCGCGGTGTAGCCCTCGCCGCGTTCGGGACGGAACAGCAGCCCCGTCTTGCCGCTGCGCAGAATCTCGTTGTCGCGCACGATGTTTTCATCGTCCCGGTGGCCGATGAGATCGGAAGAGCACACGTCTGAACTCCAGTCACGATCCGACCTCGTATGCCGT
>CALDSM010000414.1 GCA_937923585.1 uncultured bacterium | reverse complement strand
TGCTCGTCATGCCGGCGCGCGCCCTGGAGGACGCAGACTGCCTCTTCTGCCATGGCGACAAGGAGTTCTCCAAAACAAATCCCGACGGCAAGGTCGTTTCCCTGTTCGTCAATGAAGAGGCCTACAAAGCCTCTGTCCATGCCGACGCCAGCTGTACCGGCTGCCATGACGATGTCACAGAAACCCCCCATCCGGCGGGATTGAAGAAGGTCAACTGCGGCGGATGCCACGAGGACGAGGCCAAGCTCTACGGCGAGAGCCTTCACGGGCAGGCCATCACCAAGGGTGATCCGCTGGCGCCGGCCTGCGCCGACTGCCACAGCACGCACGAGATCAGGCGCGCGTCGGACCGGGCCTCCCGCACCAACCCCATCAACATTCCCCAGACCTGCGGAGGCTGCCACGGCGAGGATGCGCCTGTGGCCAAAGAGCGGAACATCCCCGAGCACAACATCCTCACCAAATACACGGAAAGCATCCACGGCGTGGGTCTGCTCAAGAAGGGCCTTACCGTGACGGCGGTGTGCAGCAGCTGCCACACGGCCCACCGCGTGCTTCCGCACACCGACCCGCAGTCCAGCATCAGCCGTGAGAATGTCGTGGCGACCTGCGAGAAGTGCCACGCGAACATCGAGCAGGTGCACCGCAAGGTCATCAACGGCGAACTCTGGGAGAAATCCCCGTCCGAGATTCCCATTTGCGTTGACTGCCACCAGCCGCACGAGGCGCGCAAGGTCTTTTATGACGAGGGCGTGAGCGACAAAGACTGCATGCACTGCCACGCCGCCGAGGTGCAGGGTGCCAAGCGGACCATTCCCGCGGTGAACCCCGACGAGATTACCCACTCCACGCACAAGGACCAGCGCTGCGCACAATGCCACACGGGCGCCACGCCCTCCCATGACAGGCCCTGCGACACCGTGCCGGAGAAGGTGGACTGCTCCATCTGCCACGCCGACCAGGTCGAGCAGCACAAGAGGAGCATCCACGGGAAGCATCTGGCGGAGGGCGACAAAGACGCCCCCGAGTGTCTGGACTGCCACAAGGGCCACGGCACCCAGTCGAGACTTGACCCGGCCTCGCCCACCTTTGCCAAGAACATCCCCGACCTGTGCGGAAGCTGCCACCGCGAGGGTGAGAAGGCCGCGCGCCACGGGAAGAGCACGCAGCACGACATCACCAAGAACTATGCCAACAGCATCCACGGCAAGGGGCTTCTGGAGAGCGGCCTGCTCGTCACGGCCACCTGCACGAGCTGCCACACGACGCATGAGCCGCTGCCGGTGAGCGACCCGGCGTCGAGCGTCAATCCTGCGAACATCGCCAAGACCTGCGGCCAGTGCCACCAGGGTATCCAGGCCACCTTCCTCAAGAGCGTCCACTCGCCCGAGATGACCAAGACAGACAAGCCGCTGCCCGTGTGCAGCAGTTGCCACACGGCCCACACCATCCAGCGGACCGACGAGGAGGGGTTCAAGCAGAACATCCTCCAGACCTGCGGCAAGTGCCACGAGGAAGTGGCGGCGACCTATTTCGACACCTACCACGGCAAGGTGTCCAAGCTGGGCACGGCGGCCGCGGCCAAGTGCTATGACTGCCACGGCAGCCACGACGTGCTGGCGGTGACCGACCCCAACGCGCACGTCAGCCGCGAGAACATCGTGGCGACCTGCGGCAAGTGCCACGCGGGAAGCCACCGCCGCTTCGCCGGCTATCTCACCCACGCCACGCACCACGATCCCGAAAAATACCCGTGGCTCTTCAGGACCTTCTGGGCCATGACGATCCTGCTGGTGGGCACCTTCCTGTTCTTTGGGCTGCACACGCTGGCATGGCTGCCGCACTCCTTCCGTGAACTGAAGAAGAAGAAGAAGCGGGAAGCCGGCGGGGAGCCCGCCATGCTTTTCCAGCGCTTCGACCCGGTCATCCGGCAGATGCACTTTGTGCTCATCCTGTGCTTCTTCGGGCTTGCCCTGACCGGCATGGCCCTGAAATTCTCCTACATGCCCTGGGCGCAGATGCTCTCGCAGGCGCTCGGCGGCTTCAGGTCCATGGGCGTCATTCACCGCGTCTGCGCCGTCATCATGGTGGCGCTGTTCATCACCCATCTCGGAGTCATTGTCCAGCGCAAGCGCAGGTCCGGCACGTCCTGGTTCAACATGCTGCTCGGCCCCGACTCGCTGACACCCGGATGGCGCGACGCGGTGGAGATGTTCCAGACCTTCAAATGGTTCTTCCGCCTGGGCCCGCGCCCGCAGTACGGCCAGTGGACCTACTGGGAGAAATTCGACTACTTCGCCGTGTTCTGGGGCGTCGCCATCATCGGCTCCACCGGCCTCATGCTGTGGTTCCCCGAGTGGTTCACGCACATCTTCCCGGGATGGTTCATCAATGTGGCCACGATCATCCACAGCGATGAGGCGCTGCTGGCGGTGGGCTTCATCTTCACCATTCACTTCTTCAACACGCACTTCCGCCCGGAGAAGTTCCCCATGGACATGGCCATGTTCACCGGCCGGGTTGATGTCGAGGAACTGAAAGAGGAGCGCCCGCGCTATTACGAGGAACTGGTGAAGAGCGGCGAGCTCGACAAGCGGCTGCTTCCCGAGGCGCCCAAAGAGTTCCGGTTCTGGGCGGCCGCGTTCGGAACCCTCGCGCTCGTCACCGGATTTTCGCTGGCCCTGTTCATTATCTGGTCCATGATATTCGGGTACAAATAGACGTTTTGCGGCACCCACAATTGAAGCATTGATGGATTGCGGGGCACCCGGCATGGCGGTGTCCCGCACTTGTCTTCTACCTGCGGCAAGTGCGAATTGGGGCAAATTGCGGGATGAAGTGCGGGGGAATTGCGGAAATACTACGCAGGGAATCCGGGAAAATCACCGTTGAACGAACGGTAGGTCGCAGGCACAATCTACGTATTGCCGAATACACGGGAAACAACAGAATGAACACAGCCACTGCATGGCGTTGCGGATTGCTCTGCGCGATCGTTGCGCCCATCCTGCTCTTTGCGGTTGCGGCCCGCGCCGCGGACGATTCCGACAGATCGGAAGAGCGTCGTGTAGGGAAAGAGTGTAGATCTCG
>CALDSM010000413.1 GCA_937923585.1 uncultured bacterium | reverse complement strand
CGGCGGACGGCGCCGACCACACCGTTCAGGTGTATCTCGACATCACTGGCGAATGGTGCGTGGACAAGCCGGAACAGGAGGTGCAGTGGGGCCGCCTCGATTTCGACGGCGGCACCGCCATGCACATGGGCTCCGTTGAACAGCCCGTGCTGGCCAAGAAGGGTGACGACCTGCGCATTGACTGGGGCCGCGTCTATCTGGCGCTTCCGAAACAGGAGGGTGCCTTCTCACGCATCGCGCCGGCCGACGACTCGCGCGCCACCTTCGCCGAAAAGAGCAACCTTCGCGCCAAAGACGTTGAGGGAACGCGCCGCGCCAACGACGAGTGGCCCGTACTGGCCGCCCTGCTCGATTTCGGCAAAGCCGGCAAGACACCGGTGACGCGCCAGGCGATCCTCGCCTACGATGACGAGTACTCCATTGAGCTGATGGGCGCGAAGCTGCGGCCCTGGTGGCGTCGCGGCGGCATGGACGCGGCCGGCATGCTGGCCGCCGCCGTCAAGGACTACGCGGCTCTCAAAGAACGCAGCGCCAAGTTCGACGCGGGGCTTGCGCAGAAGCTCGAAGCCGCGGGCGGCGCGGAGTACGCCCGCATGTGCGCCCTGGCCTACCGCGAGGCGATGGCCGCGCAGAAGATCGCCGCGGACACCGACAGCGAGCCGGTCATGTTTCCCAAGGAGAATTTCAGCAACGGCTGCATCAGCACGGTGGACGTGTTCTATCCCGCCGCACCGGTATTCCTGCTGCTCAACACGAAGCTGCTCGCCGCGCAGATGAAACCCGTCATGGACTATGTCGTGTCGGGCCGCTGGCCCTGGCCCTTCGCGCCGCACGATCTCGGCACCTACCCGCTCGCCAACGGCCAGGTTTACGGCGGCGGAGAGAAGACGGACGAGAACCAGATGCCCGTCGAGGAAAGCGCCAACATGATTCTGCTTATGGGCGCGATGGCAAAGCAGGACGGCAACGCCGGCTTCGCGCAGCAGTACTGGCCCGCCGTCGTGCAATGGGCCGAATACCTGGCAGAGAAGGGGCTGGACCCGGAAAACCAGCTTTGCACCGATGACTTCGCGGGCCATCTCGCGCACAACGTGAACCTTTCCGTCAAGGCCATCCTCGCGCTCGGCGCGTTCTCGCAGTTGTGCGATGCCACGCAGCGGCCCGACGATGCCAAGAAGTACCGGGACACGGCCAAGGGCATGGTGGACAAATGGCTGCAAATGGCCGACGACGGCGACCATTACCGGCTGGCCTTCGACAAGCCCGGCACCTGGAGCCAGAAGTATAATCTCGTGTGGGACAAGCTGCTCGGGCTGAACCTGTTCCCCGCCGACGTGGCACGCAAGGAGGTCGCCCACTACCTTAAGGTGCAGAACAAGTACGGCATGCCGCTCGACAACCGCAAAGCTTACACCAAGCTTGACTGGATCGTGTGGTCGGCCACGCTGGCGGAACAGAAGGCGGATTTCGAGGCGCTCATCGCACCCGCATTCAAGTTCCTCAACGAGAGCCCCAGCCGCGTTCCCATGACCGACTGGTATGACACCAAAACCGGCAAGGCGATCCACTTTCAGGCGCGGCCGGTGATCGGGGGATTATTCATTAAGGCACTGGACGCAAAGTAGACGCGGCATCCTGCCGCGTTCCTGTATGAGCCCGACATCGGGACAAAGAAGAAAGAGGCTGGAAGCCTCTTCTACATTGGGCACGGTCGTAGCGCCCTGAGACAATAACCGGCAAGGAAACCTGTCATGAACGCAAAATGCCTTGGCCTAGTGCTGTTTTCCGCCGTACTCCTCATTCCCCTGTTTGCCCCCGCGCAGGCGGCGCCCGCGCCCGACCCCGGCACCCAGCCCATCCCGCAGTGGTGGAGCGACGCACGCTTCGGCATGTTCATCCACTGGGGACCAGTGAGCATCAAGGGTACCGAAATCGGCTGGTCGCGCGGCGGTGAGCGGGTCGGCCTCAAGGCCGGCAAGGGCGAGATTCCCGTCGAGATCTATGACAACCTGTACAGGGAGTTCAACCCGGTCGAATTCGACGCGAAGGCCTGGGTAAAACTCGCGCAGGACGCGGGCATGAAGTACATGGTCTTCACCACCAAGCACCATGACGGCTTCTGCGAGTTCGATTCGAAGTACACGGACTACAAGATCACCAATTCGCCGTTCAAGCGCGACATCGTGGCCGAGTTGACCGCCGCCTGCCACGAGGCGGGCATGCCCATCGGCTATTACTACTCACCGCCCGACTGGCATCATCCCGACTACCGCCGGGAAAACGGCGCGCGTTACACCGAATACTTCCACAACCAGGTGCGCGAACTGCTCAGCAACTACGGCAAGATCAGCATCATGTGGTTCGACGGGCTCAACGGCAACGCCGACGAATACCAGGCGGCATCGCTGATCAAAGACATCCGCAGGCTCCAGCCCGGCATCGTCATCAACAACCGCCTCGGCCTGCCCGCCGACCACGACACGCCCGAACAGACCATCGGCCGCTTCCAGCGCAGCCGCCCGTGGGAGTCGTGCATCACCATCTGCCAGCAGTGGGCCTGGAAACCGGAAGACAAGATGAAGACGCTGGAGGAATGCCTGTCCACACTCGTGCGCTGCGCAGGCGGCGACGGCAATCTGCTGTTCAACGTCGGCCCCATGCCCACCGGCCAGATTGAGCCCCGCCAGCAGGACCGGCTCCGCGAGATGGGCGCATGGCTCAAGCAGCACGGCGACACCATCTACGGCACGCGCGGCGGTCCCTGGCGTCCCGGCAAGTGGGGCGCCTGCACGTCCAAGGGCAACACGGCGTTTGTGCATGTCCTTTCCAAGGACACGGAAGCGTTGGACCTCCCCGCCATCCCCTGCAAGATGACGGGATTCAAGTCGCTGACCGCCGGCGACGCAAAAGTCACGCAGGGTGACACGGGCGAGATGCACATCGCACTGGGCAAGGACGGACGCGATCCGATTGACGCGATCGTTGCCATTGATTTCGACAAGCCCGTCACAGACAACGAAATTGCCGACCAGGCATCAAATGCGCTTACGCACGGCAAACCTGCCACTGCATCGAATGTCTACCAGAAGATGAACGACCAGTTTGGCCCGGAGAAGGCGCTCGACGACAATCCTGAAACGCGCTGGGCCACTGATGCGGGGGTGAGCGATGCGTGGATGGAGGTCGATCTTGGCAAACCGACCCGTATCGGACAGGTGGCCATTGTCGAGGCCATCCCCCGCGTCGAGGAATTCGCTGTCGAGGTGTTTGTGGACGGCGGATGGAAACCGGTCTTGAAAGGCAGACACATCGGCGATGCTTTCGAGAAATCCTTCGATCCTGTCGCCGCCAGCAAGGTGCGCCTGCACATACTCAAAGCCACCGACGGCCCAACTTTCTATGAGTTTCAGGTCTTCCCGCCGAAATAGCCCGAAGCCGCCGCAGGCCGGCGAAGGTTTGCCTGAAAGGCACTTGCACCATTTTCAGGCACAATGCACTTCCAGTAATGTTACAATCGGACCATGGCGAGGATGCTTATAATAGGCTTGGACGGCGCTGATCCGGCGCTCGTCGCGCGGTGGATGGAAGACGGGACGCTGCCGAATCTGCGCGCATTGGCGCGCTCCGGTGCGATGCTGCCGCTGCGCAGCACGATGCCGCCGGCCACGTTCCCCGCGTGGACCACCTGCTCGACGGGTGTCAATCCGGGACGGCACGGCGTGTTCGATTTCACCGACATGCCGCCGGGTGGCTATGCGGTGCGGTTCGTGAACCGCACTTTTCGGCGTGCGCCGGCGGTGTGGAATGCGCTGTCCGATGCAGGCGCACGGGTGGGTGTGCTGGGCGTGCCGGGCACCTGGCCGCCGGAACCGGTGAACGGGTTCATGGTGTCGGGTTTCGACTCGCCCGTGGCGACCTCCATTGACCGGTCGTTTGTTTGGCCACCTGAATACCACGACGATGTGCAGGGCTGGCGTTTTGCCGATTTCCAGGAGCACCGCACCGGGCCGGGCTGGCATGAGCGGGCCCGTTCGCTGCTTCTGTCGAAGATCGCAGACAAGGAGGCCGCCGCGCTGCGGCTGCTGCGCCGCGAACCGTGGGACTTCTTCATGGCCGTGTTCGGCGAGACCGACACGGTGTCGCACCACTTCTGGCGCTTTCACGATGCCGCATCGCCGCGCCATGAGGCGAACCCGTCCCTCGCGGATGCAATTCGCGAGGTCTACGCGCGGCTCGACGCGACAGTGGGCCGCATGGCGGAGGTGTCCGGTGCGGAGCACGTGCTGGTGGTGTCCGACCATGGGTTCATGGGCGCCGGCACGGGGGTGATCCACCTCAACAACTTTCTTGCGGAACGGGGCCTGCTGCGCTTTTCGGGCGGTGGGCGAAGCCCCCTGAAATCGCTGGCGCTGCTATTCGCACCGGAACGCGCGCGGGGCGCGCTGTTTCGCCGGTTCACCGGGCTTGCCGCGAACGCGGAAAGCCGAAGCCGTTTCGGCGGCTTGGACTGGTCCGCCACGCGCGCCTATTCGGAGGAACTGGATTATTTCCCCTCCGTCCGCATAAACCTCGCGGGCCGCGAACCGCAGGGCACGGTGCGGCCGGAGGAGTACGACGGATTCGTGGCTGAGCTTTGCGCGATGCTGGAGGCGTGGGGGCCGGTCGCGCGGGCGTTGCCCCGCGCTTCCGTGTATGATGGTCCCCATGTGGACCGAGCCCCCGACATTCTTGTCGAACCCGCCTGTGAAAACGGTTACCGCCACGCCTGCCTGCGCGCGCGGGGCGGGTCG
>CALDSM010000412.1 GCA_937923585.1 uncultured bacterium | reverse complement strand
GAGATCTGATCGTGACTGGAGTTCAGACGTGTGCTCTTCCGATCTCTGGACGAGACCCGCTGGCCGCAACAGGCCTTCACGTTAAAGGACGGTCCGTCGGACACGCTGCTGCCGCCGGTGTTCCGCTCCGACGACGGCAATGTGCTGGTCGGGCCGGTCCTGGTCAAAATGGCCCCCTGCGAAACGCGGACACTCCGATTGAAACCTTCGGACAAGACGGCTTCCTCCCTCGACACGCCCTTGAAACATCTGGCACCCAAACAGGACGGGCACCGCTGGGAAGTGGCGCAGGATCTCTTTGCCGGGGTGGCATTTGAACCGCTCGTCGGTGAATGGAAGCAGGTCCCCTCCTACTTCACCAATCCCCACCCCAACGAGAATGTGGAGGCGGCGCACGAGAACATCGCGAAGGCACCGTTTGCCGTGACCAACCAGGCCGTCTCCGACGGCATGGACACGGCCCGGTGGCGAACCGACCTCCTGCGCATCCGCGAGGTGGAAGAACCGGGCCTGTCGGTCGAGGGGTTGGTGTTTGCGGGCGCGAAGCCGGTGCCGTTCGTCCACTTCAGGCAGCGCCTGAGCAGTATCATCCGCTTTGAAACGGGGCCCCGTCCCAACGGCACCTGGCGGTTCCGTCTCCACGCGGGCAGGACCACACCGGTGGTTTTCGCCGATGCGCCTTTCTCAGAGGAGCGGCGCGATGCGGAGAGCTTCTATTGTGCGCGCTACGTGCGCCTCGAATGGCCCGACCGGCACCTGCTCTGGTGCCCGTCACAGAACACGCTGTTCCGCCGCGTCAGGGAAGGCGACGAGACCGCCTTCGAATGCACCGTGTTTGACTTCACCTTCACCGGCGCGGCGAACTGGGACATGCGTTTCTACGCCGCCCCGTCCTTCTCCCCCGCCGACTCGATGCGTCTGGCCGAGACCTGCCACCGCAAACCGTTCCGCGTCCCTGTGGGAGTCAGCGCGGGCCGGGTTGCCGGGATTGCCGTGGATAACCCCTCGGTTATGGTCACCCACCTGTTCCCCGCGGACGGCGGCGCAACAGGGGTGCGCATGCTCAACGCCTCAGACAAACCGCAGACGGCCACCGTTGCATGGCCGGGCGACTTCGGCGGCGTAACCGCCGCCGACACGGAAGGCAGCATGTCTTCCGGCGGATGGACGCATGACCGCAAGTCAACCGGAGCGTGGAAATACGCCTTCCGGCCCTGGGAAATGGCCACCTTCCGGGTGACCTGACCGTGTCAGCAGCGCGCGCAGTCACAGTTCGCGCATAATGGATGCGCGCAATGAACACTTTTCGGCGGACGATTCGCACGGATGCACATCCCGTGCGGCAAGATGCCTTTTTGGCTGGAAAACCCCATTGGAGACATGCCATGCCCCCTGCGGACAACACAAGACACTGCCGTCCGAGAATGATACGCCTGGGCAATGCCGAGGTGAGCCGGTTTATTCTCGGCGGCAACCCCTTCTCGGGGTTTGCGCACCAGAGTTTCGCGCGCGACGAGGAAATGCGCGACTGGTACACCATGGCGCGCATCAAGGAGGCGTACCGTCTGGCCGAGTCGGCGGGGGTGACCGCGCATCTGGGCCGTGCCGATGAACTGGTGCTGCGGGCGCTGCGCGAGTACCGCCTGGAAGGCGGGCGGATGGACTGGATTGCCCAGACCTGTCCCCTGACGGGCGGTTTCTTCCTGGGCATTGAAAACGCGCGGGCGGGCAAGGCAAAGGCATGTTTCCTGCATGGCGGCGAAATGGACCAGCGCGTGGCCGCAGGCGACACCGCGGACATCGTCGAGGCCGTCAGACGCATCAAGGATCTGGGCATGGCGGCCGGCGTCGCCGGGCACACCACGGACACCATTAGGTGGGCGGCCGACCATCTGGAACTCGACTTCTTCATGACCTGCTATTACAACCCGAGTGACCGCACCGTTCAGGCCGCGCGCGATTACGCCGACGAGGAGTACTACGGCGCGGAGGACCGCGACGCAATGTGCGCGCTGATTCAGCAACTGCCCGCCCCGGCCATTCATTACAAGGTGATGGCGGCCGGCCGCAACGATCCGCATGAGGCCTTTGCGTATGTCGCGCAGGCCTATCGCCCCGGCGACGCCGTCTGCGTGGGCGTGTTCACCAAGGACAACCCGGACATGATCCAGCAGGATGTGGACCTGCTTGAAGAATCGCTGGAACGCGCGGGAAAGTAGTCGCGCTTTTGCGCGGCAGACAAAAGACTTCCAGCCTCCTGCTTTCGCGACCTTCTGGGATCGGTTGCGCCTGCAGCAGGAACGCGGCAGGATGCCGCGCCTGCAGGGCACCGGACTGGTTCGTCACCACTACCGTAATGCGCGCCAGCGCCATGCCGGTGCTTTGCCGTACTCCAGGCGCAGACTGTCGCCGGGTTCCAGATGAATGGCCTGGCCCGTCTGTACGGGCCCGTCAAAGGACTGTTCTCCGGTGCCGCCCGCGGTGGTCAGCATCCATGACTTGACCTCGCCGGGCTCGGTGAACATCGCCTCTATGACAAAGGGTTGGCGGTTCACCAAGGTTTCGCCGGAAGCGGGCATGCCCGGCGTTTCCACGCTGAACCCGGGTCCGTTGTTTGCCATGACCAGATTGGTGGGCGTCTCCGCGAGGTTCTCGATCCTGCCGGGCAGATTGAGCGCTGTGATCCGGTTGGCCTTTGCGTTTGCGGCGAAGCGGATATTTACGCCCTTGTCGGCGGGCGAGAAATCGAGGTCGAACAGATTGTTCTCGCCGCCGATGATCGCGCCGACGGCCCCCGCAATGCCCTGGCTGTCCATGCTGGCCGAAACGCGGTTGCGCTGGAAATTCGAGCCGGGTTCCGACCCGAGGTCGAGTGCCGTGTTGCTCAGGTGGGTAAACGTGAACTGCATGGCATTGTTCAGCACCTGTCCGGTCGCGCAGACGGCCTTGTCGCAGGCGATGGGTTCGACCAGCGTGATGCGGTTGTTCAGAATCGGTCCGCCGGTGCCGTCGAGCCACAGCCCTATGCCGCGTCCCCGGTTGCCCGCCTCGGGGAACACCCTGCCGCCGCCCACCGCGGCGTTGAACTCGAACACGGACGCGGTAATCACGCTGAAGTTGTCCGGACCCTTCGTTTCCGGTTTGAAGCGGATCACGGCGCCGTCTGTTTGCGCCACGACCAGGCCGAGCTTGATGCGGCAGCTCATGAGGCTGTCGAAGACCACCGCATCGCCCGTCGCGGGTGTGTACTGGATCACATATTCGCCGCCGTCGAGCCGAAAGTCCTGGAACCACGGCACGCGCAGCGTCTCCTGGATGAAGTAGACCGCGCCGTTGGCAAAGGCTTTGGGCATGGCGCCGCCGGCGATGTACACATCGCGGCGCTGTTCCTTGGCGGCGTTCAACGCCTCCTGTATGCCCGAGGTTTTTGTGCCCGCCGTGCCGGGGCCGTAATCGCCGCCGTCCTGCGGGCCGCCGGGCGTGACCACGATGTAGCCCTGGCTGTGCCGTGCGGCGGCCTCGGGCTCGGCGCAGGCGGTCGCGCAGGCCGCGATGACGAATAGAAAGCCCCAACCTTTATTCATGGAGAAGGTTCCTTACTGGGAGCGCCGGCATCCCTGCCGGCTTCCTCGCGCCAAGATCGTTTCGTGGATCGTAGCACACGAAGCCGGCAGAGATGCCGGCGCTCCCAGTAAGGCGTTTCCGGTTATTTCTTTGCGTATCCCAGCCCTGCAAGGGATTGCGATATTTCGTCGAGGATGGCGGGGTCGTCTATGGTGGACGGCATGCTGAAGGGCGCGGCGTCGGCGACCTTGCGCATGATGCCGCGGAGGATCTTGCCCGACCTTGTCTTGGGCAGGCGCTTGACGATGAGCGCCTGCTTGAAGGATGCCACGGCGCCGATGCGTTCGCGGATCATTTGAACCAGTTCGGCAACGATCTCTTTCGTGTCCCGCTGCACGCCCGCCTTCAACACGACAAAGCCCAGCGGCAACTGCCCCTTGAAATCGTCGGCCACGCCGATCACGGCGCATTCGGCCACGTCGGGGTGCATGGCGATGACCTCCTCCATGGCGCCGGTGGAGAGGCGGTGCCCGGCGACATTGATCACGTCGTCCACGCGGCCCATGACGTAGAGATAGCCGTCGCTGTCCCTGTAGCCGCCGTCGCCCGTGAGGTAATGGCCGGGGAAGGGGTCAAAATAGGATTCGCGGCATTTCTGGTCCTGCTGCCACAGCGTGGGCAGCGTGCCGGGCGGCAGCGGCAGCCCGATGAGCACGATCCCCTCCTGTCCCGACGGCAGGGGATTTCCGTTGCCGTCCGCAACGATCACCCTGTACCCCGGCACAGGTTTGGTGGGGGAGCCGGCCTTGATGGGCAGCGCCTCCAGGCCCATGCAGTTTGCGGCGATGGCCCATCCGGTTTCGGTCTGCCACCAGTGGTCCACCACGGGCACCCGGAGCAGGTCGCTGGCCCAGTGATAGGTGTCTGGGTCGAGCCGTTCGCCGGCGAGGAACAGGTATTTGAACCTGGACAGGTCATACTTCTTCAGGTACTGCCCGGCCGGGTCCTCCTTCTTGATGGCGCGGAACGCGGTGGGCGCGGTGAACAGCGCCTTGACCCCGTGCTCGGAGATGACGCGCCAGAATGCGCCGGGGTCGGGCGTGCCCACGGGCTTGCCCTCGTACAGGACCGTGGTGCATCCGTACAGCAGCGGCGCGTACACGATGTAGGAGTGGCCGACCACCCAGCCCACGTCGGACGCGGCCCAAAATACCTCGCCCGGCTCCATGTCGTAGATGTGTTTCATGCTCCAGTGCATGGCGACGGCATGCCCGCCGTTGTCGCGAACCACGCCCTTGGGGATGCCCGTGGTGCCGGAGGTGTAGAGGATGTAGAGCGGATCGGTGGCCTGCACGGGCACGCAGTCCGCCGGCCCGGCGGCGCGCATGGCCTCGTCCCAGTCCACGTCGCGTCCCGGTGTCATCGCGGCCGTCACCTGTTGCCGCTGGCAGAGGATGCAGCGCGCGGGCTTGTGCTTCGCCAGTTCAATGGCCTTGTCCAGCAGGGGCTTGTATTCGATGACCTTGCTGCCCTCAATGCCGCAGGAGGCGGACACCACCAGGCAGGGTTTGGCGTCGTCTATGCGGATGGCAAGCTCGTGCGGCGCGAAACCGCCAAACACCACGGAATGGACCGCGCCGATGCGCGCGCAGGCCAGCATGGCAATCACCGCCTGCGGGATCATGGGCATGTAGATGATGACGCGGTCGCCCCTGGACACGCCGTTTGCCTTCAGCGCCCCCGCAAACCGCGCCACATCATCAAGCAGTTCGCGGTAGGTGAAACGTTTGACCGTGCCCGTGACGGGGCTGTCATAGATCAGCGCGGTCTGGCCGCCGCGGCCCTGCTCCACGTGTCGGTCCAGCGCGTTGAAGCAGGTGTTCAGTTCGCCGTCCGGGAACCATTGGTAGAACGGGGCGCGCGACGCATCGAGCACGCGCGACGGTTTGCGGTGCCAGTCAATGGCTTCGGACGCCCCGCCCCAGAATCGCTCGGGATCGTTAATCGAAAGTTCATACGCCTCTTGATACTTTCCCGTCATTTGATTCCGCCTTTCGTTCGTCATAACCCAAACCCGCCGCCGTCATTGCGGGCAAAGCGCGGCAATCTCTCGAAACCTCAGCCCAAGGTAGGGCCATTGCGAGAACGAGATTGCCGCGCTTCGCTCGCAATGACGGCGCGTATTCAGCGGCTGGAAGCCGTTTCTACGCCTGGACCCGGTTCCGGTTGCGCCAGATGCCGATGGCTTCCGCCTGGCGGGTCAACTCGTCGCGGAAACTGGGGTGCGCAATGCTGATCAGCAGTTCGGACCGCTCCCAGAGGTTGCGGCCGCGAAGGTTGACCATGCCGTGCTCGGTGCAGACGTAATGCACGCAGGACCGCGGCGTGGTGACGGCCGCGCCCGCGGGCAGCGTCGGCAGGATGCGCGAGACGCGTGTCCCGTCCGGCTTGGAGTAGGTCGAGGCGCTGCACAGAACCGCGATGCCGTCCTTGGCCTGCTGCGCGCCGATGATGAAATCGAGCTGGCCGCCCGTGCCGGACCGCACATAGGTGCCGATGGACTCGGCGTTCACCTGTCCCGACAGGTCAATCTCCAGGAACGCATTGATGCTGACGAAGTTGGCGTTCTGCCGGATGATGGCGGGGTTGTTGGCGTAGGTG
>CALDSM010000411.1 GCA_937923585.1 uncultured bacterium | reverse complement strand
CGCACCATTGACTATGTGCGCAGTGTGGGATACGACGGTCTCGAGATCGCCCCGGTTACGCTGGCCCAGTACGTTAGCGACATTCCCGACAGCACCCGCCGCGACATAGTGCGCTTTGGGGAAAGGGCCGGACTGGAAATACTGGGCATCCACTGGGTGTTTGTTGGACCCGAAGGCGTGCATCTGACCCATCCAGACCCCGAAGTGCGCGCGTTTACGGCCCGCTATTTGGTGGACCTGGTGAACTTCTGCGGCGACGTGGGCGGTAAGGTAATCATATTTGGATCCCCCAAACAGCGCAATGTGGGCCGCGACGTGACCTACAACCAGGCCTTTGGATATGCGCAGGAGGTTTTTGGGAAGGCCTTGCCCGCCTGCGAGTCGCGCGGCGTGACAATTTGCATGGAGCAGCTCACCCACCTCGAGACCAACTTCTGCCAGACTGTGGACGAGACCGTGGAGTTGATTGAGGCGATCAATCATCCAAACTTTCAGCTGCTTCTGGACACGAAGGCCATGGCCTTCCAGTCGGAAGACAGGGCGACGCTTATTCGCCGCTGCGCCCGTCATCTCAGGCACTACCACGCCAATGACGCAAATTTGAACGGCCCGGGATGGGGTGATGTGGACTTCGCGCCCATTTTTGAAGCCCTGCGCGAAATCCAGTATGACCGCTATGTCTCCGTGGAGGTGTTCAAGTTCGATCCCGGTCCCGAGGCCATCGCCACCCGCAGTCTGGAATACATGAAGCGGTTCGTGTAGTTTCTTCCCGCCGCCGGTGCGACCTGTTCGCGGCGCGTTCCTTTGGAAAGGTTCCAGCACATCGTGCCTATTTCCCCCGAAAACAGCCCCTTCGATCTGTTTGCACAATGGTACGCCGAGGCAGAGGCGTGTGACGGCATTGACGACCATACGGCCATGACCCTGGCCACGGCGGACGCCTCGGGAATCCCCGACGCGCGGCAGGTGCTGCTCAAGGGTTTCGACGAGCGCGGTTTTGTCTTCTACACCAACCTGACCAGCCCGAAGGTGGCTCAACTGGACGGAAACCCGCGCGCGGCGCTGTGCTTCTACTGGATGCCCCTCGAAAAGCAGGTGCGCATCCGCGGTGCGGTGGAACCGGTCACCGACGCCGAGGCCGATGCCTATTTTGCCACACGGCCCCGCCAAAGCCAGATAGGCGCGTGGGCTTCGAAGCAGTCGCAGCCTCTGGAAGGGCGCATGATCCTGGAACGCCGCATTATCCAGTTTGCCGCCAGGTACGCCCTGGGCGCGGTGCCCCGTCCGGATTTCTGGTCCGGGTTCCGCGTGATTCCGGAGACAATCGAATTCTGGCTGAAGATGCCCTATCGCCTGCATGATCGGTTGATCTACAGCCGAACCCCGGACGGTTGGGAGCATCGCCGTCTCTATCCCTGATAACGCACCGCGTTGTCCGTACGGTCGCGCGGGGTTTCTGTTCCTGTTGCGTTAACGTTTGCTGGAAGGGCGGCTGCCTTTGAGGGTATACTGCAATTCGGCGGCGGGGGTCGTTGTGACCTTCAAGGGCAGTGCCCGGCCTGCGGCCCCCCACCCGGGGAATGCCGAAACTATCTACCAGGTGCATAATCATGAACATGGACGACAAACTTATCATTGGCATGCCTGCAGGGTCTCTGGCGGACCCCAAGCGGGGCGGCAATCTTGTGGGACTCCTGAAGGCCTCGGGGTTCCCGACCAAGGGATATGAGGACGGCGGACCGACCACCTTCCTCATGCACTCCGGCTTGGTGGGCTGGGACGGCCGTCCACAGGAATTCGGTGCGCAGCTTGCGCTGGACGAGGTGGACATTGCCATCGCCGGGGATGACTGGATTCAGGAGCGCCTGCTCGAATACCGCTACGAATACCGTCGCAAGATCAAGCTGAACAAGGTGCTTTCCCTTGAACGGGGCAACGTGCGCATCGTCGTTGTCAATCTTCCCCTGAAGAACAAGACCTTCGACGGATGGCTGAAAGGCCTCCTGGAGGAGAAGCCGGTCATCAAGATGGTTTCCGAAATGCCCTATATTGCCGTCGAGTGGTTCCAGAAGAAGGTGGAATCGCTGGGGTTCCCCAAGAACCGGGGCAAATACTCGGTGCAGAAGTACAACACCCCGCCCCTGATCAAATCCGGCCTGGTCGTGTATGAATCCTGGGGCAAAACAGAGGCAAAGATACTCAACGGCGCGGTTGATCTCGGCCTGGAAATTACCCAGACCGGAAGCGCCATCCGGAATTACGGCCTGGTTATCAGCGAGGAGATCATGAAGTCCGAGACGGGCATCTGGACCACCCCGGCGCTGCGCGCCAATCCGGCCAAATTGGAACTGGCCCGCATGTTCCTGCTGAACATTTACGGTGCGGTGTTCGCCGAAAACAAGGTGCTCGTCTTCTTCAACGCCAAAAAGGCGCACGTGCCGGGCATCTTGGAATACCTCCAAAAGAACAGCCTTTACGGTGATGAACCCACCATGAATGAAGGCCTGAACTTCACCGAGTTCAGCATCCAGATGGGCGCATCGAACCCGGCCCTGCCCATTGCGCGGGTGCGCTATGAACTGGCCAAGCTGGGAGCCACGCACATTGAGACAGTACCCCTTGATTCCTGCATCCCGGGGATTGATGCCGTAAAACTGTAGGGAGCCCATCCGGGCCGTTTGACAGAACCCCTGCGGCAGGCTACAATCCACCCGATTTGCAGGATGGCGCTCCGGTTGTCCGGGGGCCGGGTTGTTTCGGGGACAATGTGTCCTTGGGGACGATGGGCAACCCGCCGGAACGGCCTTCACCGCCCCCGCAGGACACCGACACGGCGTGAAGGATTACAGGTCATGAAAGGGCTGACATTCGCCACCTTTACCGTGGACAGCAACAACCGGCCGGCGTATGACGCATGCCAACGTGTTGCCTTCCTCAAAGGCGAACCCGGAAAACCAATAACACTGGTGGGCGAGAAGGGGACCGGCAAGAGCCACCTGCTTTGGTCCATCGTGAACCACTACCGCGAGAAACAGGTCCGGGTTTCGGTGGCGCTGGTCAGCGCGGGTGACTTTCCCCGTAAAGTCCGGAACCTGGGCGAAGATCCGGCACCCATCATGAAGAGCCGGCCGGCCGTGCTGCTGGTGGACGAGATGGAACGGTTCAAGGAGAATCTCACCGAACTTGAATCGGTCGTCCGCGCCTTTCTCGACAATGGACACATCGCCATACTGGCCAGTCGCATTCATCCCATCGCCCTGTCGGGCTACAGCGGAAAATTCAAGTCGCTGCTATCCTCGGGGTCCATAATCGGCATGCAGGCGGCGGGCACCGCCGCCGACGGCGGCATTCCGAGACTGGCCCTGGAACGCATTGACGGATTGAAGCAGACCGTCAAGGGATTGGAACGGGAGCGCGACGTTCTCAAGGAGAGGCTCAACAGCGCCGTGGAGGGCGGGGGAGAGGCCTCCTCCGGCAGTGGCACGGCCGAATTGGAGGCTGAACGCGACCGCGTCCGCGCCGCACTCGAGCGCAGCGAAGGCGACCTCTTTGAAACCCGTCAGGAACTGGCCGCGGTGCTTGAGACTGCGGACAAGTCCTTTGCCGAACTGGGCATGGTTGCCGGTCTTGTGGAGGCGCTTTCCACCAGGTTTGGTGAGGTTGAAGCTGCCCAGCGTTCCCG
>CALDSM010000410.1 GCA_937923585.1 uncultured bacterium | reverse complement strand
GATGGCGTCCCAAATCACGTCAAGGCCCTCTTTGATGCCTTCCCAGTTGGCTATGACGGCGGAGACGGCGAGGCCCACGGCCACGGCGGCAAGCGTGACTGGCGCGGCGAGGGCGGCGGCTGCGGTCCCTACCACGGCGGCGGCGGCGGTGAATGCTGTTCCGATTCCGCCAAGTGCGCCGATAACGGAACCAATGGCTGAGACAATCGGGCCAAGGGCCATAAGCACCCCGCCAATCGCCATAAGGAACGGGCCGATAACAGACATGACCGCGCCGATTGCCACGCCCCACTTGATAAAGCTGGCCACTAGCGCACCGTTTTCCTTTATCCAGTCGGTAACCTTTGGGATCGTCGCGCTAATGGCAGGAACCAAGTCCTGCATCGTCTGTGCAATCATCGGGCCAAGTGCAATCACCACGCCGCGCATTGACGCCTGCAAGGTGGTGAGTGAATCATTGAACACCTCCGCGCTTTTCGCCACGTCTTCGCTGTACACGAGGCCCAGTTTTTCCGCCTCTTCCATTTGCGCGGCTATGGCGTCTTTTCCCTGCATCATAACGGTTAGCAGTTGCGTTCCAGACCTGCCGAAAATGTCCATCGAAATGGCGGTGCGGGCGTTCGCATCGCCGACTTGGGATATTGCGTCCGCGATTGTTAGAAACTGCTGCTCAGGCGTCATCGCGGCGAGTTCTGTCAAGCTCAAGCCAAGGCGCACGAGCGCATCAGCAGCGGGTCCGGTCCCCGTGGTGGTGGCCTCGTCCAAGTTTTTGCCCATAAATTTGAAGGCGTTTCCAAGAGACTCGAAGGAAACGTCCGCCAGGTCGCCCACATACTTGAGTTTGCTCAGGGTCTCAGTCGCCACGCCTGTCCGCGTGGACATCTTGGCGATTTCGTCCCCGTTGTCAGCCCACGTTTTCACCGTTGCCCCCATGGTGCCAGTGATTGCCGCGCCAACCGCCGTGACACCCGCGCCGACCTTCACCATTGACGCGCCGATGTTCGCTGTGCTGGCCGTGACAGCGCCCTCGGCCTGTGCGAGGGACTGCTGCAACGGGGTGCTGTCGCCCGTGATTGTCCAGACCGCATCGCCCGCAGAGATGCCGCCGCCGATTCCGTTTGCCATTTAGATTCCCTCGCAGTATGGGGTGGTGGTCGCCCCGCCGCGCTTCGGCTGTGCGGCCTTGTGTTCGGCCCGCAGGCGGTCGTTCATGCGCTCAACGAAAAGGCGGTATTGCCGCTCCGTCCATTCGTTCTCGATGGTATGGAACGGGATGCCCCACTGGCGCATGACCGCCTCCATTAGGATGGATTCGGCGTGCTCGTCTCGCCGTCCGGTTCGGCCACGGCGGCGGCATGCATCTCCGCCGCCTGCCGCACGAAAGGGGCACTCACCATCTCAGCGACAGCGTTGAACGCCTCACAGATTTCCTTTTCATCCGCGCCTGCGTCTATGGTCTCGCGGCTCTTCTTTGCTTCCATGTTCCAGCGGTAGAGGAAGTCCAAGCACTTGTCCACCGCGCGAAGCCGGGAGGCAGGAGCGGGGTCCGCCAGTGCGGGAGAAATATCCATGATTTCGCATAGCATCGCCCGCCCCTGCCGCCTCGGCGGCTCGGCAAAGGTGTACTGTTTTCCGCAGAGCGTCACGGTCACGCTGGCACCCTGCATGATTTCGAGGTCGCTTCCCTTGTCGAGCATTCCGCGTGGTCTCCCTTGTTGTGGTTAGTGTCAGCTACCGGCAGGAGCCTTGTATGCGCGCCAGCAGCCGGACTTCACATAAGCGCCTAGCTCGCCGTCCGTGCCGTCGTAGTCCATAACCTTGGCAGTGAACGTCAGTTTTCCAACTGCGTCATCGCCGGGGCCATAGCCAGCCGTGTCGCCAGTGATCGTCAGAAGCACGCGGGGATACCAGTCAACCAGCAGCCCGTCAATCTCAACCATCACGGAGCGATACACCTGCGTGCCCTGCTGCTCGTAGATGCCAGACCCCGGCGTGACTTCGGCCACCGTGGAGTCGAGCGCGAACACGCCAGCGTCAATGTCGTAGGCCGTGAACGTGAACTCATCCACGCCAGACTTGCGCATGATGAATCCCTGCCTCGTCTGCGATCCCGGCGGGTTGATGCTCACGCCCTCGTTGTAGTTGGTGCGCTCCACGGTTTCGGAATCGATGTCCCCATCGTCCCCGTTCTGGATGGAGCCGATGCAGAACCACCCCGCGCCCTTCAGGGTGGCCACCGCGAAATTCTCGCCACGCGCGGGCAGGGGTGGGAGTTCCGTTCCCTCAGCGGCATGAACCGCGATTCTATGGACAACAGAAGTCGCCATGTGTTATGTCCTTTCGTTGATGCGGGCGACCGCCCGCAGGTTGTAGGCTGGCCACCCCGTGTCCGGTTCCGGCGGGAGTTCCTGCCCGTTCAACTGGCCGATTCGTAGCACGTCTCCGGCGTTTGCCGCGCTGATTTTGTCCAGCAACTGGGAGTAGACGGCCCCCGCATCGCTTGCCTTTGCGCTGCCACCGTAGACGCGAAACGAAATAGACGCCCTGCGGGTCGCGCCGCTGTCCGCGTGCGCGTCCCCGTCAAGCGTCACCACAACCGCAGGCGCGGTGTTCTTGAACCCGGCAGGGAGACGGCCCCGCCAGACGTTCACACCGGGCCACGGAAGAAGCCCGTCAGTTATGAGTGCGAGAATGTCATTCACAGCGCATCCCCTCCATTGATGAGCTTGACCCGCGCCACAAGGCACGTCAGGCCGCGTGTGGGGTCTCCCACGACCCGATAGTATTCAGGCGCGGTCAGGGTGGCCCCATCGCGGGAAATGACCTTCAGGCGGTTCACAGTGGCCAGGGTGGCGGTCAGCGGGAGCCGGATAGTCCCGTCTGTCATGGACGCGCCGGACCCGTCCACCGCCTCGGATGGACGGGATGTGTCCACGCCCATGCCCAGCGTGCCACCCCAGGTCCACGTCACGTCCGTGGGGTCCGCGCCCGTGGGGGTGCTGGCCGTGCCGATCTGGCCCGTGTCGCGGAACAGGGAGACGGCCTGCGCCCGCAGGTCCGCAATCTCGCCCAGCGTGACGCCGCATCCGATAATGCTTGTCATGCGTTGCTCTCTCCGGTGTTCATATTCTCTTCGTCTTCGATCATAGTCTGTGTGCCGTCCCGGATCACGCGCATGACGCGGGGGCAGGACCGCGCACGCCAGCGGGTCGCCTGCTTGCGGTAGTTGTCTGCGATTTGGGAGCGTTGCAGGCTCGCTCCGTCCCCGGAGTAGTCGAAGCAACAGGACGCCGCCGCAGCCTTCTCGTCCCAGATGTCGGCCACAAGCCGCGCGATGTCGTAGGTCGTGATATATTCCGTGTCATCCGGTGCGCGCCCGTCACTGTCGAAGGTCAGGCAGTCGCCTGCCATAGTCAACAGCAGGCTGTTCGGGTAGTTGAGCGCAGTCGCCTCGCCCGCCTTCCTGCGGATGGCGTCATAGTCCAAGGTTGTGCTGGGCATGGTGGCCTCCTATGCCGTGGGGTAGAGCCGAAGGGCGGCGAAGCAATCAAAGAGCATGAGGTCTCCGCCGTGGTGGCGGTGAATCTCATCCACCGCCGCGATGACCCCGGGGTGGTCGCCGCAGTAGTCGTGAAAGATGATGCAGTTGGTATGCAACAGCGCAAATGCGAAGTCGCGCATGACGTTCTCATAGTTGTGCGTGGCGTCAATGAAGGCCAGGTCAAACGGCCCGCGCACAAGTGGACGCACAAGCGAGGGCGGGCCGACAACGCGCACAACACGGTCGCCAACGTCCAACGTCTTGATAGCCTCGCCTGTGCCCGCGCGCGCGTCCACGTCAAGCGTCAACACGCGCCCGCGCTGGGCGAGAATCGCGGTGGACACGCCGCGGCATGTGCCCACCTCTAGGATGTTCAGGTCTTTGCGCTGCCCATAGCACCATTCCACCGCCTCCAAAAGGAACGTGTCCGCGTTGTTCGGCGTGCGCTGGTAGATGCTGGAGGCCAGTTCCACCCCGGCGTCCTTCAATCGCGTGTATGTGCGGGTCGGCTTTGTCATGCGCGGGCCTCATGCAGTTTGCGGCTAAAGCGCGCCATGCTCTGCGCGCGGCCTTTGGTGTAGGGAACCCCAGTCCAGTGCGCGAAGAAGACCCCGGTATCCGTCTCCGCCTTTTCCAGATTCTCAGCCTTGTGGAAGTGGCCGAAGTTCCACGCGCGTGGCAGACGCCAGACCGCAAGGTCTCCGCGCGCAACCGCGAGGGCGAGCGCGTTCTGGTCTTGGTAGCCGACCGTGCTTTCGGCGCAACG
>CALDSM010000409.1 GCA_937923585.1 uncultured bacterium | reverse complement strand
ACGAAAGGGACCTCGAACCCCGGCAGGGACATTGCGGGCGCGAAGGCGTACAGGTTCAAGGGGGAGGATGCCGACCCCTATGTGCAGGAACATGTGGACCTCATCGCCGGCATCCGCAACGGCAAACCGCTTAACGAGGCCCGCAACGTCGCCGAGAGCACCATGGCCGCTGTGATGGGCCGCATGTCCGCCTACACCGGCAGGGAAGTCACCTGGGAATGGGCCATGGAAAAGTCCAAACTGGATCTCATGCCCAAGCCGGACATTGCCTTCGGCGCCATGCCCGTCCCCGACGTGGCCGTTCCAGGCGTGACAGAACTGGTGTAGCCTGCTTTGCAGGCCTTCATTGGCCCGGACGGCCAAGAGCGGTGCATGAAACAGCCCGGTTCGCGTTGGCCGACAGCGCCGCAGATGCTTCACAAGACAGCCCGGTCGCACTGGCTGGAAGCGCTGAAGGCGCGAGATAAAACAGCCCGGGGCAACGCCCCGGAAAACCGGCCGCCATTCGGAGAGCCCTGAAAGGGCGGTACTATTTCCCCCCGCGCGCCTGCTCCAGTTCCGCGGCCTTCTTGGCGTAACCGTCGGCCTCTTCCTGCCTCCCCAGGTTGGAAAGCACAGCGGAAAGCGCCTTCATCGAACGGATGTAATTCGGATCTATCTCAAGCGTCTTCTTAAAACTCGCCTGGGCTTCCTCATACTGCTCCTGGCTCATGAGGCACAAGCCAAGGTTGTACAGCGCGGGAACGTTCTTCGGATCCAGTTCCAGCGCCTTCTTCAAATACGTCTTTGCCTCGTCAAAGTCCTTCCGGTCCATGGAGAGCTTGCCCAGATTGGCGAGCGCATTGGCATGGTCCGGCTTCAATTCCAGCGCCTTCTTCAGGTGGGCCACCGCCTCATCGGCGTTTCCCTGCTCCATCGCGAGCACGCCGAGGTTGTTGACCGCCTTCACGTATTTCGGGTCCAGTTCCAGCACCCTGGTGAAGTGGCGCTTGGCCTCGTCATACTTCTTCCCGCCCTTGGCGGCCACGCCGAGGTTGTACAGGACCTCCACGTTCTTCGGGTCCAGTTCGAGCGCCTTCGTCAAATGGGTCAGGGCCTCATCAAAGCGCCCCTGCGCCACGGCCGCCGTGCCCAGCGCGTTCAGCGCCTGCGCGTCTTTTGGATTGGCGCCCACGGCCTTCGCCAGCCATTCCCGGGCCTCATCTTCGTGTCCCTGCTCTTTGGCCAGCCTGCCCAGGTTCTGCAGCGCCACCGCGTAACCCGGGTCCAGCTCCAGCGCCTTCATTAAGTACTGCTTGGCCTCGTCGTAGCGCTTCTGCACCGCGGCCAGCCCGCTCAGGTTGGTCAGCGTCTTCAAATCTTTCGGGTCCGCGTCGAGCGCCTTGGCCAGCCACCCTGCGGATTCCTCATAGTTCCCCTGGTTCATGGTGAGCAGGCCCAGCGTGTTCAGCGCGGCGATGCACTTCGGGTCCGCGTCAAGCGCACGGATGAGACAGCCCCTGGCATCGTCGTTGCGCCCCTGGCCCATGGCGATGTTGGCCAGGTTGTTTAGCGCGCCTACATGGTTCGGCTTTAGGTCAAGGGTCTTGTTGAAATACTTGACGGCCTCCTCGTTCTGTCCCTGTTCCATGGCGACGGAACCCAGGCTGCTCAGGGCGCTCACATACGCGGGGTCCACTTCCAGTGCCTTCTGCAAATACGTCCTGGCCTCGTCGTAGCGCTGCTGCTCCTTGGCGACCACGCCCGAGTTGTACAGCGCCGCCACCTGCTTTGGGTTCAGTTCAAGCGTTCGCTTCAGGTAGGCCTCGGCCTCCCCGTACTTCTTCTGGTCCATCGCCAGAACGCCCAGATCGTTGATGGCGTTCACGTAGCCCGGGTTCAATTCCAGCGCCCGCTTGAAGTGGGCCTCTGCCTCGTCATAGCGCTTTTCCTTCTTCGCCACCAGGCCCATGTTCGTGAGCGCCAGGCTGCTTTCCTGGCCGACTGCCAGCGTGTGGCCAAAAAGACTTGCATCGTTGCGCCAGTGACTCGTCTGTATCACCGCGCAGACCGTCAGCGCCGCCAGTGCGCCGCCCGACAGGGCGGCCATAACCCGGTTGGGCACACGCCAGGCCGCGGCCAGGTCGGCCGCGCCCCAGGCAATCATGATGTACACCCCGATCGAGGGGAGATAGGTGTAGCGGTCCGCATGCGAAAACTCGCCCGCCTGCACCAGTTCCATCACCGGCACGAGCGTGCCCAGATACCAGAGCCACCCCACGATCAGGTACGGGCGGCGGCGCGCCTCGCGCAGGCAGAACGCGGTGATCGCGCACAGGACAAGCGCCGCCCCTGCCACCTGCCACGCCGGGCGCATGATGGGATGCGGATAGAACGGCGCCAGGCCCGACGGCCATACCGTCTTCACGAGGTACAGCACATAGACCACGACCGCGTTCGCGCACCGCGCCAGGGGCGGAACCTTCTCGCCGAAAGACAGGTTGTCGCCGGCCGACTGCATTACCATCGTGCTCAGGGCGGAGAGCGCGGTGATCACAAACAGCGGGATCTTCTCCGCCGCCAGTCTGACCGACTTCTGAATCATGACGCCTGCCGGCGCGGTGCAGCCGACCCGGTCAAGCGGCCAATAGTCCAGCAGCAGCAGCGCGCAGGGCAGCGTCACCACCATCGGCTTGGACATCAAACCCAGAATGAACGCCGCCGCAACGGCGGCATAGCGCAGCGCGCCGCCTCGGCGCGCATACAGGCCGTAGGCACCCAGCGCCAGCATCCACCAGAACGCGCTCAGCACGTCCTTGCGCTCCGCCACCCACGCCACCGACTCCACGTGCAGCGGATGCACCGCGAACAGCGCCGCCACCGCCGCGCTCGGCCACAAGGCACCCGTCAGCAGCCGCAGCGACAGAAACAGCAGCACCGACGCCGCGGTGTGGAAGAGGAGATTGGTGAGGTGGTGGCCCCAGGGTTGCAGGCCGTACAGCGTGCAATCCAGCATGTGCGACATCCACGTCAGTGGATGAAGATAGGCGGCAACGTCCGTGTAGAACGCCCAGCCGAGGGACCTCAGATTCAATCCCGCCTGCACGTACGGGTTTTCCGTCACATAGACATTGTCGTCAAAGTTGATGAAGTCATGGGCGAGCGTCTGGCCGTAAACCGCGACACATGCGGCGGCGAGCGCCGCGCAGACGGCCCAAACCACGGCCTTTTGCGCGTGCGGCGGCGCAAGCGTGCGGCGGACCGCCGTGCGGGACACGGCCTCGTCCGCGGCGGGGGACTTCACCTCTGCGCCGGGCGATTTCCTTTTCTTGCCTGATTTTGGGTGTGCCATGGGATGCAGTGAATCACACGCCCAA
>CALDSM010000408.1 GCA_937923585.1 uncultured bacterium | reverse complement strand
ACCGAGATCTACACTCTTTCCCTACACGACGCTCTTCCGATCTGTGGGACAGATGGGACGAAACACGGCCTTTGGCTGCAACCAAACGGGCAGGGGAAAGGAAGCGTGGAGTGCGTTCCACAGTCGGTGGGCTTCCCGCGAATTACAGGCTTGGGCCGCTTTGGAAGGGGCCGAATGGGTCGCGCAGGGCCACGGGCGGGCCGAGGATTTCGTTCATCAGGATGGCGCGGCGCAGATCGGTGCCGTGTGCGAAAAGGCGCTGTCGTCTCACGGTCCTGGTGCGCGCCACAGTCCGCCGCTGGGCCTGCTCGGCCTGACGGCGGCGCTCCTGCTGTTCACGGACAACCCACTCGCCGTCGCCGGTTTCCGCCGCCGCCCGGGTGTCGAAGTCCATGCCTTCTTCGCCGGATAGGAACTGTCGTGCCACGCTTGGCGGGGGCATGGCCGCGGTCGGACGGGGTTGCGCCGGTTGCGGCGCCCGGCGCGGCGGCATCATGGTCGGCCGCGAAGGCTGCATGGGCCGGGGCGGAATGGGGATTTGCCTGGGTCTCACGGTCGGTCTTGTCGGCTGAGGCGGAATGACCGGAGGGGGCGGCACGGGGCGCGGGCCTTCCGTGTCCTCCACAAGAACCTGCCGCGGCCGTGCAACGATGACGGTGGGTTGCGTCGGTGCCTGTCGTTCCCTCGCGGTGGGAACCTGGGTGTCGCCGTAGAGCATGCGCCGGGTGGCCTCGGGCAGGTCCTCGGGCCGCGTTTTGGGCAGGGACCGGCGGCGTTCCTCCTCCTCCTGCGCCTCGCGAATGCGCTTGACCACGCTCGCAATGGCGATGATGACGAAGATGATGAAGCCTATGGTGCCGTTCACGGCTGATTTCTCCAAGGTCTGGGGTCTGGGGGCTAGGGTCTAGTCAGAACAAACGGCGGCGCCTTTCGATCACTTGGGGGTTTCTTCGGGGGGAACCTGCACGTCCACCTTGGCGATGGATTCGCGCATGCCCGTGTCGGCCATGATGTTCTTCATGCGGTAGTAGTCAATCACACCCAGGTTGCCGGAACGGAAGGCCTCGGCCATGGCGCGGGGCACTTCGGCCTCGGCCTCGACCACGCGGGCGCGCATTTCCTGGACCATGGCGACCATTTCGGCCTCGCGGGCGCGGGCCATGGCGCGGCGTTCCTCGGCGCGGGCCTGGGCGATCTGCTTGTCGGCCTCGGCCTGCTTCATTTGCAGCGCCGCGCCGATGTTCTCGCCCACGTCCACGTCGGCGATGTCTATGGAGAGAATCTCGAACGCGGTGCCGGCGTCGAGTCCGCGGGCGAGCACGGTCTTGGAGATGGAGTCCGGATTCTCCAGCACCTTCTTGTGCGACTGGGACGAGCCGATGGTGCTGACGATGCCCTCGCCGACGCGCGCGATGATCGTCTCCTCGGTTGCGCCGCCGACGAGCCGCTTGATGTTGGTGCGCACCGTCACGCGGGCCTTGGCCTTGAGCTGAATGCCGTCCATGGCCACGGCGGCGACGGTGGCGGAACCCTTGGTCGCGTCCGGGCAGTCAATGACCTTGGGGTGCACGGAGGTGCGCACGGCGTCGAGCACGTCGCGGCCGGCAAGGTCAATGGCGGTGGCCTGCTGGAAGCTCAGATCTATGTTCGCCTTGTTCGCGGCGATGAGCGCCTGCACCACCTTCATCACGTTGCCGCTGGCGAGGTAGTGCGTTTCGAGCTCATTGGTGGTGATGTTGAGCCCGGCCTTGACCGCCATGATGCGCGAATCCACGATGACCGTGGGGTTCACCTTCCGCAGGCTCATCCCGACGAGCTGCAGCCAGCCCACACTGGCTTCGGACAGCCACGCGCGCAGCCACAGGCGGAAGTAGGTCAGGACCACGACCGCGCAGATGAGAATCCCCACCAGCGCGAACAGCGCCAAGAGAGCAAAGAGTGGGTTCGGCATAGCTTTCTTTTCCTTTCCGCGCGCGCCCGTTTCTTGCGGGCGCCGGTTTTCAGTTCTCCACCGGGTCCACGACAACACGGCTGCCGCTCACCTCGCGGATGCGCACCAGCCGGCCTTCTTCTATGAACACCCCGTCCGAGACGGCGTCAATGCGTTTCTCATCCACCCGTATCGTGCCGGCCGGGCGCAGCGCCGTGATCACCTCGGCTTCCCGTCCGATGAGGGTCAGGTCCGACTGGACGCTCACGTAGCCGTCCTCGGGCTTTTGCGACATGGACTGTGTGAGCGTGCCGCGCAGCGCGCGGGTCCGCGTCAGGATGACCAGTCCAAGGATAACGGACAGTCCCGCGCCGATCAATTCGGCCATGACAATGTACAGCGCCTGGTCGGGATAGGCCTTGACGCCCAGCACGCCGCTGATGATGAGCAGCCCCACGCCGATGGTGCCCAGGATCATGCCCGGCAGCAGGAACTCCACCAGGACGAGCACCATGCCCGCAATGAAGAACAGGATCACCCAGGCCATCATTTGCCCTTCTCCATGCCCATCGTTTCGAGCAGCGCGATCAACTGCGATATCTCGACGCGGATGCCCAGCATCACCCGGTACTTGTCGGCCGGGTCCTTCGGGTCCGCCTCGGCCAGGTTCTCGAAGGTGGCCAGCAGCCCGTTGTCTTCGCCAAGCGTGCGCGCCTGGCCGAGCAGGCGGTTGAAGCGCGCGGCAAAGGGCGCGCAGGTGTAGTAGCCCGCGCCCTGCGAGGCCACGATCTCCATTTCCTTGAGCAGTTGCCGCAGCATGTGCAGCAGCGCGCTTCGCTTGTCTACACTCTTGTCATCCATGTCATTCTCCCGTCTCGCGGACCACGTAGCGGTTTCCTTCGGCCTCAATGATCTCGATGGGCCGGTCCGGTTCGATGAATTCACCCTGGGTTACCACGTCGTAGGTCACGCCGTCGAAGCGTCCGCGCCCGGCGGGCCGGAGCACGGACGCGGACATTCCGCGCCTGCCCACCGCGAGCGCGCGGTCCTCGGCGCTTTGCACAGTATACCCCGCCGCAGCCTGCTGGGTGTGGGACAGGATGAGCGCCCTGCCCAGGGGGGAACGGGGAAGCAGCTTCCACAGCATCACGATGAAGAGGCACAGCGCGGCGCTGGCAATGATGAGCGTGATGCCGGCATCGGTCAGCCGCGCAAAATCCCAGTCGTAAGTGGGGATCACCACGCGGGTCAGGGAGAGATAGAAACCGGCAAACAGGCACAGGACGCCCGCGCCGCCGGCCGCACCGAAACCGGGGAACACAAATATCTCCAGCAAGATCAGGCCCAGCCCCGCGAGAACCAGCGCGATGTCAATCCAGTCGGCCATGCCTACCACCAGCCGCGCGCCGAAAAACAGAGATCGGAA
>CALDSM010000407.1 GCA_937923585.1 uncultured bacterium | reverse complement strand
CGCGTCCATCGCCGTCGCGCCCGGCTCCGAGTACCAGGTGCCGCACTCCACCGTCACGGCGGACGCGCCGTCGAGCGTGATCACCGGACCGACCGTGTCCACCACGCAGAACGAGACTGGAATCGGCGGAACGCTGACGCCGCCGCCCACGCAAAGATATATCGTATGGCAACCCGGCTGCGAAGTGTCCACCGCGCATCCGGGGAAGGGGTCGCAACAGGTGACCGGCAGGCTGCCCCCGCACGCGTCCCACGCCGAGACGCACGCAAACGGATCAAACCAGGCGCCGCACTCCACCGTAAGCGGAACCGGGCACGAATAGGTGATGACCGGCGGGTCTGTATCGGAAACCGTGACCACGCGCGTCACCGGCGTGGCGCTGTTGCCGTTGCCGTCGTTGGCGGTGTAGGTCAGCGTGTATGCACCGGGCACTGACGCATTCACCGTTCCGGTGGTCGTCACCGCGACGCTGCCCGCGCATGCGTCGGACGCTGTCGCGCCCGCATCGGTGTATGCCGAACCGCACTGCGTTGTTACCGACGCAGAACCGTTCATCGTGATGATGGGCGCTGTAGTATCCGCACCCACAACGATCGTCCGCGTGACTTCCGCCGCCGCGTTGTTTGACGGATCTTTCGCGCTGTAGCGCAGCGTATATATGCCAAGTGCCAATGTGTTCACCGAGCCCGTCGTGGTCACTGTCACGCTGCCTGCACATGCGTCCGTGGCCGTCGCTCCGGCGTCGCTGTACGCCGAACCGCACTGCACCGTCACCGACGCAGAACCATTCAGCGTGATGATGGGCGGCGTCGTATCCACCACATTGACCACCCGCGTGACTTCGGCCGCATTATTTCCGTTGCCGTCATTCACGTTGTAGCGCACCGTGTAGGCGCCGGGTGTGTTCACATTCACCGGGTTGGTGACCACGATGTTGGCCGTCCGGTCACCCGCGCAGTCGTCGCTCGCCGTCGCGCCCGCATCCGTGTAGGATGCGCGGCATTCCACCGTGGCCGGATTGTCGCCCAGCAGCGAAATCACCGGCGGCGTGGTGTCGTTCGCCGCAAGGCTGGTCAAACGCCACAGATCGTTGAGATAGCCCGAACTCCCAGTGGCGGCGTAGCCTTGGCCGCCGAAGAGCCACCGTGTGCCCCAACCGTCGGCCCAGGATGTTGCCGCAGTGCGGGCGCCGGGCGTGTTGGACACGCTCGGAGTCCCGGGCGTGCCGTAGGTCCCTGATTGGTTCGTCGTCGAGGCGCCCTTCATCCAAGTCCAATTGCCCGAAGTCGGGTCGTATTTCCACACATCGCTGAGTTGGCCAAAACCGGTTGAGCCGTCATAGCCGGAACCGCCGGAAAGCCACAGATTGCCTGATGCGTCGCTCCACGAAACCGCGTTCAGGCGCGCACCGGGCGAGTTGGATTCCGCCGACTCGCCGAGAGCGCCATAAGTTCCAGAAGAATTTACCGTCGAAGCACCCTTCATCCAGACCCAGTCGCCCAAAACCGGGTCGTACTTCCACAGATCATTGAGGTCCCCCAAGGTTCCCGCACCGTCGTACCCATAACCGCCGAAGGTCCACAGCACGCCCGACCCGTCACACCACGAAACGCCCGCGCGCCGCGCGCCGGGCGTGTTGGGCACGGCGGGCGTTCCGGGCGTTCCGTAGGTTCCGGCTTGGCCGGTTAAGGAGGAACCCTTCATCCACGTCCAGTTGCCCGAGGCAGGGTCGTACATCCACAGGTCATTGAAGTAGCCCGACCCGTCGTAGCCGCAGAAGAGCCAGAACCTGCCTGACGCATCCGTCCACGAGACGGTATCGGACCGCGCCCCAGGCGTATTGCCCGCCGCGGGAAGTCCGGCCGTGCCATACGTTCCCGTCTGACCGATCGCGGAAGCGCCCTTCATCCACGTCCAGTTGCCGGTGGAAGGGTCATATTTCCACAGGTCATTGAGGTATGAACCGTTGGTGCCGCCGAAAAGCCACAGCCCGCCGGACCCATCCCTCCACGAGACAGCAGCGTTCCGTGCGCCGGGCGCGTTGCCAGCCGCAGGCGTCCCGAGCGTACCGTACGTCGCCGCCTGACCGGTGGCGGAAGCGCCCTTCATCCAAGTCCAGTAGCCGGTGGCGGGATCATACTTCCACAGGTCATTGAGATATGCGGAACTCCCCGAACTGCCATAGCCCTGGCCGCCAAAGACCCACAACTTGCCCAATGCATCGCTCCATGCAATCGCGTCACGGCGCGCGCCGGGCGTGTTGTCGGCTGCGGGCGTTCCCAGCGTGCCGTAGGTCCCCGCCTGGTTAACAGTCGATGCGCCTTTCATCCATGTCCACATATCCGTCGCCGCACACTGATCGATTACCACCACCGTCCGCGTCACCTGCGCCGCGGTGTTGCCGTTTCCGTCATTAACGTTGTAGGTCACCGTATAGGTGCCCGGCACCGAAGTGTTCACAGGATTGTTGATGACGATTGCGCCCGTTCGGTCGCCCGCGCAGGTATCGGTGGCCGTCGCGCCGGCATCGGTGTAAACGCTGCCCAAGGCAACGGTCGCCGGACTCGAACCCAGCAGCGTGATGAGGGGTGGCGTCGTGTCCACCACCTGCACCGTTCGCGTCACTTCCACAGCCGCATTATTCGATGGATCTTTCGCGTTGTAACGCAGCGTATAGATGCCAAGCGCCGATGTGTTCACCGAACCCGTCGTGGTCACTGTCACACTGCCTGCACATGCATCTGTCGCCGTCGCGCCCGCATCGGTGTATGCCGAACCGCACTGCACCGTCACCGACGCAGAACCATTCAGCGTGATGATGGGCGGTGTCGTATCGACCACATGCACTACCGTCACCACGCGAGAGACAGGCGCTGCGCTGTTGCCATTCCCATCGTTCGCCGTGTACGTTAGCGTGTATGTGCCCGGCAGTTCGGTATTTACAGCGCCGCCTGTCGTCACCGGCACGCTGCCTGCGCAAGTATCGGAAGCGGTGGCGCCTGCGTCCGAATAAGCGCCGCCGCATACGGTCGCTGTGGAGGGCCCGTTGAGCGTGATGACCGGCGGCACGGTGTCGGACACTGTCAGCGTTGCCGTGCAGGTGGAGGCATTGCCCGTGGCATCCTTGGCCGTGAGGAGAACGCTTGTTGTGCCCAGAGCGGCCTGACTGCCCGCCGCAGGAGACTGGGTGATGCTTGGGATCGCGCCTGAGTCGTCCGTGGCAAGCACGCCGGTTGTGAAATCGGGCACAATCGCGTGGCAGGACGAGTCAGCGAGGATGCTCTGATTTGGCGCGCAGGTAGTGATTAAAGGCGCTGTGGCGTCGGCCTCGTATGCGCCCATATCCACGCCCGCGCCATTCGGTCGAACCTTCCCTTCGATGTCCGTGGACGGCGCGCCGACTGAAGTTCCTGTGTTGATGCAGGGGGAACCCGTTTTCAGGCGCAGGTCGTACGGCGCCGACACAAACAGCGGATTGGCGCTGATGGCGCCTGTATAGCCGCCCTGCACACAGGAATTGGTCACCGAGGAGGGCCCGCCGCCAGACAGTTCCGTCGCGTCGTTGCCCCAAAAGATGCAATTCGCAACAACGGGCGAGCACCCATCATTGCTGTACATTCCTCCGCCTGCTGAGTCTGTGAAGACGACGTTGCCGTAGAAAGTGCAGTTCATCAGATGAGGCGAAGAACCGTTATTGTATATTCCTCCCCCATAGCCCAGTAAAAAGTCGCCGCCGAACATATCTAAGGTGCTTTGGGCAACGTTGTTGGTGAAGATGCAGTTGGTGATTTCCGGCGCGCCCCCGGAATTGTAGATCCCCCCGCCATGGCTAGGCCTATAGCGCGAGACCCAGCCCGAGGTACTGACCAACGTTGCGCGGGCTATGTTGTGGTCAAACCTGCAGTTCGCCACAGTCGGCGAGACGCCGGAATTGTACATCCCCCCGCCGTAGCCATCGTGGCTGCCATTGCGTATGGTGAATCCATCCAGCGTGCCAGTGGCGCCCAAAACGCATCTGCGCTCATCTTGCCCGTCGATTCTGGTGACATTGGCGGTCCAGTTCCGCTGGCCCCGGCCGCTTTCCCAGCCCGCGAAGCCGCCGTAAATGGCCACACCCTGCTTCATGGTCAACACCGGATCGCTCGTGGAGGTATAGGTGCCCGCTTCGACCCAAACCTCAGCGCCGGCATTTCCATAAGCCGCATTCACAGCGGATTGGATGTCTTGGTATCCCTGTGCCCAGGAGCTGCCGTCCCGGGGGGTAGCCGTGCTTTGGGGATTGACGCGGTAGAACGGGTCCGTGCGAACGGTCACGGTGCGCAGGACTTGCGTGGCGCTGTTGCCGTGGCCGTCACTCACATTATAGGTAACCGTGTAGGTGCCCAGCACCGAGGTGTTCACCGGGTTCACGGTGACAATGTTCGCCGTCAAATTGCCAGCGCAGGTGTCAGTGGCCGTCGCGCCCGGGTCCGCGTAAGTCGCGCCGGGCTGAACCCAAACCGTGGCGTTGCCAAGGCGTGTAGATCGGAAGAGCGTCGTGTAGGGAAAGAGTGTAGATCTCGGTGGT
>CALDSM010000406.1 GCA_937923585.1 uncultured bacterium | reverse complement strand
CGAAAGCAGGCGGCGATTACCTGTCTCGCCAACGTTGATCAGAACAACCCTTTGTCCGACACGCATTACGGGGCGAACGCCAACAGCGGCACGACTACCAGCACTGCGGCGGCCACGGGCTATTTGCTGAACGGTCCGATTCCCGCCGATTATGTGGTGGTTGACATTTGTGCAGCCACCACCAGCGGCACATTGACTCCGAACGCCAGTCCGATTCCTGTCCAGACCAATGTGCTTTCAGTCCTTAGTTTTTCCAACCGGCGGTATTCCACCGGTATTGCCTACATTTCGGCATCAGACGACAAGAGTATGGCGTACACCATCTCCGCCGCGTCAAGATGGAACCTCTGCGCAACGGCGTACAAGTCCTCCTACAGCGTGAGCGCGACGGCGGAAACCGGCGGAAGCCTGTTGGGCTGGACGGACGGCGACTATGACTATGACACCACGGTTGACCTCATGGCCGAGCCGGACCCGGGTTACGTCTTCACGCGCTGGGAGGCAAACGTGGCCGCGCTGGGCGCCGCCGACAACTGGCAGGAGGTCTCCGCCGACCCGTGGTATAGCTTCCAGGCCGGCCTGAAGAACGACGACCAAGGCACTCCGCTGGACCGCAGTGGTCACGCGCTGCGCGCGGTCTTTACGGAAGAGGTGACCACTCCTCCGGTTATCACACTGAACGGTGCGGCCGAGGACACTGCGGAGTGCGGCTCTTATTATGAGGATCCAGGCGCCACGGCCGTGGATGGCCTGGGGAATGACATTACGTGGAACATTGTGGTCGGCGGCGATTTCACGGACACCTCCGCGCCCGGAACCTACACCATCACCTACGACGCGGACGATGGCAACGGCCACTACGCCGAACAGGTTACGCGGGTTGTGACGGTGGCGGACACGGCAAAGCCTTTCATTGACCTAATAATAGGGAACTACGCAGAGTGCGGCTCTCCGTGGTCGGAGGATTACGCGGTTGGCGCCTGGGATGACTGCGCTGGTGACGTGACGGCGAACATGATCGTGGGGGGCGACACCGTGGACACCTCCGTGCCGGGGGGGTACACCATTACTTTCGACGTGGACGACGGCAACGGCAACAGCGCCGATCAGGCAGTCCTGACGGTGACTGTGGAGGACATGTATCCGCCGGTGATGACGCTTGTCGGCGATGCCGCGGTCACGGTGCAGTGCGGCGGCACCTACTCCGAGCAGGGCGCCACGGCCACGGACGAATGCGCCGGTGATCTGAGCGGCGCCGTTGTGGTGGGCGGTGATCCCGTGAACACGGCGGTGGGCGGCACCTACTATGTGTACTATTCCGTGAGCGACGGCGTGAACATCGCCGAACAGTGGCGGACGGTGACGGTTGCCGACACGACGGCTCCGGTGATGACGCTTGTCGGCGATGCCGCGGTCACGGTGGAGTGCGGCGGCGTGTACGAAGAGTTGGGCGCCACGGCCACGGACAACTGCGCAACCGGCCTGGTTCCCTGGGTTGCCAGCGACGACGTGAACACGGCCGCGGTCGGCGTGTACTCAGTCGTCTACAACGTGGACGACGGCGTGAACAGCGCCGTCCCGGTTTCGCGCACGGTGACCGTCACGGATACCGTCAAGCCGGTGGTCAGCCTCAACAACTGGTGGGGAACCGACTTCGTCGAATGCGGAACCGTGTACGTTGATTCGGGCGCCACCGCATGGGACGCCTGCGCCGGTGACCTGACCGCCGGTATTGTGGTGGGTGGCGACACAGTGAACACTTCCGTTGGCGGCATGTACACCGTGACTTACACGGTGAACGACGGCAACGGCCAAAGCGCCGATCCGGCCACGTCGATCGTGACGGTGGGAGACGCGACCCCGCCGGTCATCAGCCTCAACGGCGAGGCGGAGGTCACGGTGCAGTGCGGCGGCACATACTCCGAGCAGGGCGCCACGGCAACGGACAACTGCGCGACCGGTCTGGTGGTTGCGGTCGGCGGCGACGCGGTGAATACGGCGGCTGCCGGCACCTACTACGTCACCTACAACGTGAGTGACGGCGTGAACAACGCCGACACGGTGGTGCGGACGGTGACGGTTGCCGACACGACGGCTCCGGTGGTAACGCTTATCGGCGATGCCGCGGTCACGGTGGAGTGCGGCGGT
Source organism: uncultured bacterium (assembly GCA_937923585.1). GTDB lineage: Bacteria > Hydrogenedentota > Hydrogenedentia > Hydrogenedentales > CAITNO01 > CAITNO01. The sequence goes on along the minus strand of CALDSM010000406.1, from coordinate 9,200 downwards.
GTGTACGAAGAGTTGGGTGCCACGGCGACCGAAAACTGCGCGACGGGCCTGGTCCCGTGGTATGACAGTCCCGTGGATACGAACACACCCGGTTTGTACACGGTCACTTATAACGTGGACGACGGCGTGAACAGCGCCACCGCGGTCACTCGGACGGTGACGGTGTCCGACACCATCGCACCGGTTATCACGCTGAACGGAAATGCCGAGATTACGATTGAGCGGGGCGGTCTCTACGAAGAGTTGGGCGCCACGGCGAATGACCTCTGCGCGGGCGACCTGACGGGCAACATTGTCATGGGCGGCGACACGGTGGATTCGGGAACCAACGGAATCTACACGGTCACGTACAGTGTGGGCGACGGCCACAACAACGCGGCGGAGGTCACGCGCACCGTGACCGTCTCCGACACGGTCCCGCCGCCCGTCGTGTTTCGCTACGACTACCCCTATGGCCCCACGGCAGGAGGTGGACTGGCTGAATTCCTGGGAACCGGATTCAATGTTTCGGGAACATGGCACGTTTCCTTTGACGGGGTTGAGGCGGAAAATCCCTACATCTCCGGTTACTACTATTGGGGAGATTATCTTATTAGCTATGCGCCGCCGCATGCGGCGGGCGTGGTGGACGTGGTTGTCACCAACCCCTACGGTGAGACGGTCACGCTGCCCCAGAGCTACATCTATGGCGACGCGCCGGTGGCGTCCCTTTCGGCAACACCCACGGTTGACCCGCTGACCTTCACCTGCACTGATGAATCGGTGACGGGCACCTATTCCATTGTTCAGAAGGCATGGGATTTCGGCGACGGCCAAAGCCTGACCGAGACCGGTTGGGAGTACTGCCCGCTGACGGGCCACTACTACAGGCTGACCGATGGTGGGCTCACGTGGCATGAGGCCGAGCAGCAGGCCGAGGCTGCAGGCGGTTACCTGACCACCGTCAACGACGTGCGCGAGAATTCGTGGCTGTTCTGGGTGTTCGCTTACCAAAACGGCCCGCTTTGGATAGGCCTGACCGATGAGGCGGAAGAAGGCGTATGGGTGTGGGCCAATGGGGAGACGTCCGACTATCGATTCTGGGCTTCAGCCCAGCCGGACAATGCCGCAGGCGTGGAAGACTTTGGGGAAATCAATCGGTTCGGCCAAGGGGACTGGAATGATTGCGGCCCCCATGATGGCTCCGGTTGGCAGACGGGCATCATTGAGCGCGATACGCTGCCGGAGTTCACATTCCAGAACCCGGCGCATGCCTATGCCACGGCGGGTACGTACACCGTCACCTTGACCGTACGCAACTTCCTGGGTCAGACCAACGCCACAACAGAGGCCGTCACATTGGGTTCGCCCGCCCCGACGGTGGAGGCTGTGAGTCCGGCCACGGTTCCGCCGGAGGGCACATGGGTCTATGTCTATGGCACCAACTTCTGGCTCAATTCTCCGGCCCCGCGCGTGCTTGTTGACGGCGTGGATGTCGGTCCAGTTTATGTCTATGGCAACACGTGGATTGAATGTATGGCTCCGCCGCACGCGGCGGGCACCGTGGACGTCACGGTAATCAATCCGGACGACCAGTCGGGCACCCTGGTTGGCGGGCTCACTTATGAAGTTCCGACAAACGCATCCTTTACGGTGTCACCTCAGACGGGTCCGGCGCCGCTGCCCGTGCAGTTTACCGACACCTCCACGCCGGGCACTTCGCCCGTCACGGCCTGGAGTTGGAATTTCGGCGACGGCCAGACCAGTACCGACCAGGACCCCGAGCATACCTACGCGGCACCGGGGGACTACACGGTCTCCTTGCAGTTGACCACCGCAACCGGCTACGGAAATCTGTCCGCGCCCACGGTTGCAGTCAATGTTACCGGTGCGCCGACCATACTGCGCTTGGACTATTCTCATAGCCCCACGGCGGGAGGTGTGGCGGCCCAGTTTGTTGGAGCCGGGTTCAGCATTTGGGGACCGGGTGCATGGCGCGCCACCTTTGACGGCGTTGAAGCGACCAACTATGGCATTGGGTACGATGTCTATGGCATATGGGGATACTATCTGATTTGCACCACACCGCCGCACGCGGAGGGCGTGGTGGACATAGCCGTCACTAACCCCCATGGTGAAACCACCACGATATCGCAGGGCCACATCTACGGCGATGCGCCGGTGGCCGCCTGTTCCGCAGCGCCCACGGCGAATCCGGCTTCCTTCACCTGCACCGACGAATCGGTTACGGGATTCTGTCCCATCAGCCGGAAGACTTGGAATTTCGGCGACGGCCAAGCCCTTACGGAGACGGGTTGGGAATACTGCCCGCTGACGGGCCACTACTACAAGCTGACTGACCCCGACCTGACGTGGCATGAGGCTGAACAGCAGGCCGAAGCCTTGGGCGGCCACCTGACGACCATCAATGACGTGCGAGAGAATTCTTGGCTGTTTTGGGTGTTTGGTTATCCTACCGGTCCACTGTGGCTCGGCTTGACGGATGAGGCCGACGAGGGGGTTTGGATATGGGCCAACGGCGAGACTTCCGATTATCGTTTCTGGCAGCAGGGACAGCCGGACAGCACGGAAGCAGGTCACGATTTTGCCGTCTATGCGACACAATGGTGGGGCACCGAGGGAGATTGGGCCGACGCGGGTGGTGACTACCGCGTGCCGGGCATCATCGAGCGTGACACAGCGCCGACCTTCACGTTCCAGAATCCGGTGCATACCTATGCCGGGCCGGGTACCTACACGGTCACGCTGACCACCGGCAATTTCCTGGGCCAGAGCACCGCCACAACACAGATCATGACGGATGACTATCCGAGCCCGACCGTAACGGGCGTAAATACGGCAATTCTTCCGCCCGAAGGCGGCGGCATCTACGTCTACGGCACCAATTTCTGGCTGAACGATCCCGGCACCCGCGTGCTTTTTGACGGGGTGGACGCCACCTCGGTTTGGGTCTATGACCAAACCTGGCTGTACTGCGTGGCACCGGCCCATGCGCCGGGCGTGGTGGACATCACCGTGATCAATCCGGACTTGCAGTCGGGCACTTTGATTGGCGGAGTCGCCTATGAGATTCCGACCAATGCCTCTTTTGAGGCGTCGCCATTGAGCGGTCCGGCCCCGCTGGATGTCGTTTTCACCGACACCTCCACGCCGGGCACTTCGCCCATCACGGCATGGTACTGGACTTTTGGCGACGGCCAGACCAGCACGGAACAGAATCCCGAGCATACCTACGCGCTGCCGGGAGACTACCCGGTGTATCTGTACTTGACCACGGCCTCCGGATACGGCGCTTTGTCCGCGGGGCCGGTGTACATACATTCTGCCGGCGGGCCTGTCGTGCTCCGCTACGACTATCCCTACGGACCCGTTGCGGGCGGCAATCAGGTCATCTTCACTGGAACCGGGTATCCCATGACCGGGACCTGGCATGTCACTTTTGACGGCATCGAAACGACCTATGCTTCGGTGGGCTATGGCTACTGGGACACCTATCTGGCCTGCGGCGCCCCGCCGCATGCGGCCGGCGTGGTGGATGTGGTCATCACCAATCCCGACGGCGTCTCGACCACGCTGCCGCAGGGCTATGTCTACGGCGATGCGCCAGCGGCGGCCTGTTCCACGGCACCCGCAGTGGACCCGTTGACCTTTGCCTGTACGGATGAAACGCTTCCGGGAACCTATCCTGCCACCTGGAAGACATGGAACTTCGGTGACGGCCAGAGTCTCACAGAGACGGACTGGGAGTATTGCCCGCTCACGGGCCACTACTACAGACTGACCGAAGGCGGCCTGACATGGCATCAGGCGCAGCAGGCGGCCGTGGACCTGGGTGGATACCTGACCACGGTCAATGATGTGCGTGAGAACACGTGGCTGTTCTGGACCTTTGCAAACAGGGGAATACCGCTCTTCATCGGTCTGACGGACGAGGCTCAGGACGGCAATTGGGTCTGGGCCAATGGTGAAACCCCGGGGTATTTCTTCTGGAATGGGGGCGAACCAAACGGCTCGACCGGAGAGAACTGGGCCGAATACGCTGCCGGGGGCACTTGGAACGACGCGTCGAACTATGGTCACTGCGGCATCATCGAGCGCGACACGCCGCCGGAGCCCTTCACGTTCCAGACACCGGTGCACACCTATGCCGGGTCCGGCACCTACACGGTAACCCTGACCACCGGCAACTTCCTGGGTCAGACCAGCGCCACGGCGCAGGCTGTCACGGCAGGGATGGCCGCTCCCACGGTCACGGGCGTGGACCCGGCGCGGTGCGCTCTCGGAGGGTGCGGGGTATATGTCTACGGCACGAACTTCTGGCTGAACACCCCCGGCACCCGCGTGCTCTTTGACGGCGTGGACGCCAGCGATGTCACGGTGTATGGCAACGGTTACCTGTGGTGCGTGGCGCCGCCGCATGCCGAGGGTGTTGCGGACGTCACGGTGATTAATCCCGACAGCCAGCAAGCAACGCTTGTCGGCGGATTCGAATATTACGTACTAAGGCCGCACCCGACATCGGTAAACCCCGCAGCGGGACGGATTGAGGGCGGGACACCGGTCAGCATAAGCGGCGACACCTTCGCCGGGCCGGGCGCGCGTGTGCTGTTTGACGGTGTTGAAGCCACCGGCGTGACCGTGGTGCACAGCGGCCTGATACGCTGCATTGCACCGGCCCATGCGGCGGGCGTGGTGGACATTGTCGTCATAAACCCCGACGGCGAGCCGGGTACCCTTGCAGCAGCGTTCACCTACCGGACACCGGGCGAAGTGGTCGTCCGCGTGGACGTGGATAACACTTCCGGCATGGAAGACGGAACCACCTGGGCCACCGCGTTCACCAGCATCCAGACGGGCATTAACGCCGTTGTCGCATCCGGCCAGACGGGAGAGGTGTGGGTTGCCGAGGGCTTTTATACCAACGCCCCCGGTTCTGTGGTGGCAACCATGCAGCCGTTCTGCGATCTCTACGGCGGCTTTGCCGGCACGGAAACCACCCGGGGTGAGCGCAATTGGGCAGTCAACGTTGCCGTCATTGATGGCGAAAGAATGCGTCGCTGTGTGCGGGGCGCCAATAACGCTGTCTTGGACGGCTTCATGGTTATCCATGGATATGCAGACAACGGCGGTGGAATGTACAACTACAACACCTCCCCGACCGTATCGAACTGCTCATTCATTGATAACTCGGCGTATTCCGCCGGTGGCGGTGCAATGGCCAACGATTCCTCCTCTCCGGTAATGACGAATTGCGCATTCATGGGCAATTCGTCAACGGGACTGGGCGGCGGCGGCGTGGGTAATCTGAATTCCTCGGTCACATTGACAAACTGCCTGTTCACTGGCAATTCCACAGGGGGCATTGGCGGAGGCATGGGGAGCGTCTCCTCCGTGATCGCCTTGACGAACTGCACATTCACAGGCAATATGGCCAACGAGGGGGGCGGTATTGCCAGTCAGGGCGACTCCACCGTGACGCTGATCAACTGCATTCTCTGGGGTGACACGGCTGCCACCGGTACAGAGATATCCGACACCCCGTCTTTCGCCTCCACGGTCCTCCACTCCTGTGTGGAGGGGGGATACCCGGGCTCGGGCAATATCGATACCGACCCGCTGTTCGTGGATGCGGGTGGTGCCTGCGCGCAGCTCCAGGCCGGTTCTCCGTGCGTTGACACGGGCACGGCATCCGGCGCGCCCGCAACGGACATTCGCGGCATCGCACGGCCCCAGGGTGCGGGGGTGGACATGGGCGCCTACGAGGGCGCGGCGGCACCGGGCGACATTGTCACGCTGGAAGTGCTGGTATCTCCCGCGGGCAGCGGCACCACAACACCGACCGAAGGGATCCATTCCTTTGTGCTTGGCGACATCGTTCCGCTGTTCGCTTCACCGGCAGCGGGCAGTTCGTTCGCCGGATGGACCGGCGACATCACAAGTGCATCCCCGGCTGCCAGCATCGTCATGGACGGCAGCAAGTCCGTGACGGCAAACTTCTCGGAGATTTCCCCCGTTCCGACATCCGTTACCCCTGCCCAGGGTTCGACGACCGGCGGAAGCGTGGTCACCATCCAGGGAGCAGGTTTTGTCCTGTCCGGGATAACGCGGGTCACGTTTGACGGCATTGACGCGACGAATGTTCAGGTGATTGATCCAGGCGATGGAAGCCTTTACATCACCTGCGCCACCCCCCCGCATGCCGCGGGCACGGTGGACGTGACCGTAATCAATCCCGGCGGCGGCACCGGCACACTGGTGTCCGCGTTCACCTATTCTGTCGCGGGCCAGTATTTCACGCAGGATTTCTCGTCGGGCAACAATGATCTTGACCACGTGTCGATTCATTTCCGTCCGAACGGCTCGGGCGACTTCTACAGTGCCTGCATCGAACCGGCCATGGCTTTCCCGACAGACCCGGCCGGGGGAATCGCGCTGGGTTCGGGGGACGATTTCGGGAGCGAGGTTACCCTAGCGGACGGCCAGCAGGTGTCGCTCTATGGCGTCTCCTATTCGACAATCTATGTGGGCAGCAACGGCTACCTTACCTTCAACGGTGGAAACTCGGCGTATTATGGCGGTCTTGGCACACACTTCAATCAGCCACGTATTTCATGGTTATTTGACGATCTTTACGCAAACCCGGGCCAGATGACCTGGAAACAGCTTGCGGACCGTGTTGTCGTGACCTTCGAGAATGTGCGGGAGTATTCCAACCAAAACTCAAACAGCGCGCAAATTGAACTGTTCTTCAACGGTGACATCACGGTCACCTGGCTTCAGATTGACTGCACCCATGGCGTGGTCGGATTGTCCCGGGGCACGGGTGTTCCCGCGGATTACAGCAACACGGACCTGACCGCATTCGGGTCCTGCTCGGGATTGTCCATAACCCCGGTGGAAGGATTGGTCTCGTCCGGTTATATGGGCGGCCCGTTCGCGCCTGCCGCCGTGGATTACACGCTGACCAACTCGGGTGCCGTTCCCATACCATGGACAGTCTCGGCTGCCCAGCCGTGGGTTACGCTGTCCGCTTTGGGCGGCACGCTCAATCCCGGCGATTCCACCGTGGTCACGGTGTCGCTCAATGCGGGCGCCGAATCCCTGCCACCGGGCGTCTATTCCGACATCGTAATCTTCACGGACACACTCACCGGCTTCACGCGCAACAGGACCGCGTCGCTCACGGTTACGGACTGGCTGCTGATTGGCCCCGAGGACGGACTGCATTCGTCCGGCTACTTGGGCGGTCCTTTTGCACCGGCTTCCGCGGACTACACCCTTACAAACGCGGGCTCTGCTCCCATTTCATGGACAGCATTGGCAACACAACCGTGGGTCACCCTGTCGTCGGCAGGCGGCACGCTTGACCCCGGCGCCTCGGCGGTGGTTACGGTGGCGTTCAACACGAATGCCGAGACGCTCGTGCCCGGTTCCTATTTAGACACGGTGACTTTTGCGGACGTATCCTGGGGTGCCACATTCAGTCGCGACGTGTCGCTCGAAATCGCGGAAGGACTGCAATTGGCCCCAGGGGATCAATTGTATTCGTCCGGCTACATGGGCGGTCCCTTCACACCGGCTTCCGTGGACTACACCCTTACGAATGCGGGCTCTGGTCCCGTTCCATGGACGGCATCGGCGACGCAACCGTGGGTCACCGTGTCGCCTGCAGGCGGCACGCTCGACTCCGGCGCCTCGGTGGTGGTCACGGTGGCGTTCAACACGAATGCCGAGGCGCTTGTGCCCGGTTACTACTATTCAGACACCGTGACGTTTGCCAACACGGTTTCGGGCACTGCATTCCGCCGCGATGTGGGGCTCAATATTCAGGAAGGACTGCAAGTAAGCCCGTGGGATGAATTGAATTCGTCCGGGTTTGTCGGCGGTCCCTTCACGCCGGCGTCCCAGGCATACACGCTGACCAACCTCGGCACGGTACCCATCAACTGGACCGCGGGCGCCTCCGAATCCTGGTTTGCAGCCGACGCGTCGGGTGGCACGCTGGGCGGCGGGGAGTCAGTCGTGGTGACGATGTCCCTTACCAGCGCCGCTGAATCGCTGTCGCATGGCTTCTGGTACGGCTTCGTGTCTTTCGCCAACGTGGCCAGTGGCTGGACGGACACACGCAATGCAACATTGCGTATACACACCGCTTACCGGGTTGACAGGGAGAACAGCGCCGGACCGTGGAACGGTGAAACATGGGCCACGGCGTTCCGGGATGTCCAGTCCGCGGTGGACGCAGCCGGCAACGATGGCGGGGGAGAGGTCTGGATCAAGGCCGGTGTGTACGATGAACAGCGCGCAAACTATGAAGACGGTTGTCTGCTGGTGTATGACTATGTCGCCATTTACGGCGGTTTCGCGGGGAACGAGACGGCCCGTGACCAGCGCGATTGGACAGCGAATCCCGTTGTCATCAGCGGCGTGAACGGCAGGGGGCCTGCCAGCAATGCACGGCACGTTGTCCGGGTCCTGAGCAACTGCACCCTGGACGGCCTGACGGTGACGGGCGGCATTGCGGGTGGCGGCATGACGGAACACGGCGGCGGTATTCTTGCTTACTACGGCGCCTACGGTTTGACCGTGGCCAACTGCATGGTTGTCCGCAATTCCGCCAATTCCGGCGGCGGCGGCGGTCTATGGGTCGAAATGGATTGCAGCGCAAACGTGTATTCCACCGTCTTTGCGGACAATTCAGCCCAGTCGGGCGCCGGCGCGCAAGCCCAGCCGGGAAGTCCGGTTACTTTCACGAACTGTGTGTTCCACCGCAACGCTGCGGGCTGGGGCGGGGGCGGCGGCTTTCGCGCCCACGGCTACTACGGCAACAACCATGCGCTCGTCAACTGCACCTTCGTCGGAAACTCGGCGTCGGTGGGCGATACCGAAGGCGGCGCTGTCTCAGGCGGCGCCGAACTGACCAACTGCATCCTGTGGGGTAACAGTCCCAACGAGACTTCCGCGAACTGGTGGGACGGCAGCATTCCCGCAATCTCCTATTCCGACATCCAGGGCGGCTATGCGGGCACGGGCAACATCGCCTCAGATCCGCTGTTTGTGGATGCCGGCGGTGCCTGTGCGCAGCTTCAGGCAGGTTCACCCTGCATCGACACCGGCACCACCGACGGCGCGCCCGCCGTGGATATCCGCGGCGTGACGCGTCCCCAAGGTGCGGGCGTGGACATGGGCGCCTACGAGGG
>CALDSM010000405.1 GCA_937923585.1 uncultured bacterium | reverse complement strand
CTTGGATCCCCGGGTGTCTACGACCAGGACGCGGGTGCTGAGGCGTACGACACCGCTGACGGCGATATCACCGCGAATATTGTGCGAACCGGGCTTCAGCCTTCTTCGGCACCGTTGCCGATCGGCACCTATCACCTCTACTACGACGTGAAGGACGCGGCGAACAACAGTGCTGCCCGGGTCACGCGGACGGTCATAGTCGAAGGACTGGAACTCACGGTGACCGCGGACACCTTGGCCAAGGTTTACGGCGCCGCCGACCCGGCGCTTACCTGGCAGGTGACCGCCGGCACGCTTAATCCGGGCGACCTGGGGAGTGTGACGGGCACACTCGCCCGCGCCGCGGGCGAGTCGGTGGCCGGCAGCCCCTACGCGATTAACCGGGGCACCCTGGCGTTCCCCGCAAAATACATCGTCACCTTCGTTCCCGGCAGCCTGGCGATCACGCCCAAGGCCTTGACGGTGACCGGTGCGGTGGCTTCGAACAAGACCTATGACGGGACCGCGGCGGCCACGATTACCAGCGGCGGCAGTCTGTCGGGCGTGGTTTCCGGCGACACGGTGACGTTCTCGTCGCCGTCCACGGGCTTGTTCAACAACAAGAACGCGGGCCTTGCCAAGCCGGTGACCGGTGTGTGGAGCATCTCCGGGTCGAGCGCGGGCAATTACACGCTGACGCAGCCCGCAGTGACCGCGGACATCACGGCCGCCGCACTGACGGTGACCGGCGCGGTGGCCGCCGACAAGGCGTATGACGGCACCACCGCCGCAACTATCAATGGTCCCTTCACGCTTGCGGGCGTGGTGGGCGCCGATGTGGTCTCCGTGGCAACACCCGGCGCGGGTATCTTTGCCAGCAGGGATGTGGGCACGGGCATCGTGGTGACGGCGGCGTTGACGCTGACCGGCGCCGATGCGGGCAACTATATCCTGACGCAGCCGACCGGGCTGACCGCGAACATTACGGCCAATGTGCTGACCGCGTCCATTGTCGGCAACCCGACGAAGACTTACGACGGATTCACATCGGCCACACTGGCTCCGGCCAACTACAGTCTGGCGGGCCTGGGATCGGGCGATACGATCACGGTGACGAAGACGTCTGGTGTCTACGACAGCAAGAACGCGGGTTCGCGCACGGTCACGGTCAGCGGCCTTGTCTCGGGTGACTTTACGGCGGGTCCGGGCACGGTTCTTACGAACTACACGCTGCCCACCTCCGCCACCGGCCCCGGCACCATTATCGCCCAAGCGCTGACGGTGATGGGCGCGTTTGCGGCGAACAAGACCTATGACGCGACCACGACGGCCGTGATCAGCAACGGCGGCATCCTGTCGGGCAGCGTGGTCTCCGGCGACACGGTGACGCTGGTTGCGCCGTCCACGGGGGTCTTCAACGACAAGAACGTGGGTGTCGCCAAGCCGGTGAGCGCCATATGGAGCCTTTCCGGTGCGGACGCGGCCAACTACACGCTGACGCAGCCGACGCTCGCGGCAAACATTACCGCCAAGGAACTGACGGTGACCGGCGCGGTGGCTTCCAACAAGGTATATGACGGGACCATGGCGGCCGCGATAACCGGCGCCACGCTCGTGGGTGTGGCCGGTTCCGACGTCGTCTCCCTGCAAACCCCGATGGCGGGGACCTTCGCCAGCAGGAATGTGGGTGCCGGCATTGCGGTGACGGCGTTCCTGGTTTTGAACGGCGCCGATGCGGGGAACTACAGACTGACGCAGCCGACCGGGCTTGCGGCAGACATCACGCCCAGGGAGTTGACGGTCTCCGGCGCGGTGGCTTCCGACAAGGTCTATGATGGGACCACATCGGCCACGATTACCGGCGCCGTGCTTGAGGGCGTGGTCGGTACCGAATATGTCATCCTGCAAACCCCGATGACGGGCGCGTTCCTGGGCAAGAATGTCGGCACGGGCATCCCGGTGACGGCCGCATTGGCGCTCACCGGCGCGGCAGGAAACTACACGCTGGCGCAGCCGGCCGGACTGGCCGCGAACATCATGCCCAAGGCGCTGACCGTGACCGGTGCTGCCGCGCTGAACAAGGTCTACGACGGAACCACGACGGCCACGGTTGTCGGTCCCTTCACGCTGAAGGGTGTCGTGGGTGCCGAAGCAGTTTCCGTGACAGACCCGGGGACGGGCAGTTTTGCCGCTGCAGATCCCGGCGTTAACCTTTCGGTGACAGCCGCGCTCGTGTTGGCCGGCGGCGATTCGGGCAACTACACGCTGACGCAGCCGGACGGACTGGTCGCGAACATCATGCCCGAGCCGTTGGTTGTTCCCGACACGGTGGGACAGCCGCAGGCGGCGGCGGAATCCATGCTCGTTGGCGCGGGGTTGTCCGTGGGCGCCGTGACGCAGGTGTGCAGCGTCACGGTTGCGGCGGGGCTGGTCGTGGGCCAGAATCCCGCGGCCCCCGGTCCGGCATTGCCGGGCGGAGCCGTGTCCCTGGAGGTCTCGTCCGGGCTTCCCTGCGGCGTGTACCGCGTGGACCCGACCGCTCCCGGCCTGCAGGACGGCGCGTCCTGGGAGACCGCATTCCACACGCTTCAGGCCGCCGTTGACGCCGCGTCCGCGGCGGGCGGCGGCGAGGTGTGGGTTGCCGGCGGCACGATTGCCTCGCCGCTCGTGTATGGCGAGGCGCGCACGGAGCTCTGGGGCAGCCCGGCATATGTGGCCGGTTCGCTGGTGATGAAAGACGGCGTTTCCCTATACGGCGGCTTTGAAGGCTATCGTTCGGGTGCGGGCAGGCTGGAATCCAGCCTCAGCCAGCGCAACCGCTATCGGAACGTCACCGTCATAGACGGGTCGGTTGCCCGCGGCGGCAATGCGGCCTACCACGTGGTCGTCTTCGGCGGGAACGGCGGGGCCACCGTCGGAGCCGTCTTGGACGGCTTCGACATCACCGGCGGCAATGCGTCCGGTGTCGCGGGAGACTACCACACGTTCCGCGGCGGCGGCATTTACAGCTGGCGCTCCGCACCGACGGTCTGCAACTGCCGCATATACGGTAATACCGCCGCGGTCAGCGGCGGCGGCGTGGCAAACGAAGCGTTTGGAAGCGGCACCGCCGGCGCCATGTTTATAAACTGCCTGATCCAGGGTAATACGGCGACCCGCGGGGCCGACAGCGCGGTGAACCCGGTTCGCGGCGGCGGCGGCGTGTTTAACAACATGGCCGACACCACGTTCACCGGCTGTACCATTGCCGGCAACACCATCGGCACCCCGGGCCACACGGCGTTTGGCGCGCGCAGCGCGGGCATGGGCAATTGGGATTGCTCCCCGGTCGTCAATTCAAGCATCGTGCCGCCCAACGGCCCGTCGGGCGGCATCCAGGATGACCAGCCCCGCCTTGCCGGCTGGGGGAGTGTTGTCGTCTACTCGAATGCGGAGCTGGTCTGCCAGTCGTTCACATATCCCGCGGGGTCCGGCGGCTGGGTTGCTGTCACCGGCCGGCCCGCCTGCGGCGTGGGCAACATCAACGCCGACCCGCTGTTTGTCAATGCGGGCGTCGGCAATTACACGCTGCAGACCGGTTCGCCGTCCATTGACACCGCCGACCCGGCGATCACCGGCACCGACCTCCGCGGCGTGCCTCGCACCAACGGCGGACGCGCCGACATGGGCGCCTACGAACTGCCGCAGTCGTCCGCAAGGGTGTATGTGGACGCGGCCCAGCCGGACGACTTGGGAGACGGCGGCTCCTGGATCACGGCCAAGAAGACCATCCAGGCGGGCATTGACGCCGCCAGTGCGGGCGGCGAGGTCTGGGTTGCTGCGGGAACCTATACAGAGGTAGTCACTGCCAAGACAGGCGTGTCCGTTTATGGTGGGTTTGACGGCACGGAAACCCTCCGCGCGCAGCGTTCCATCGGGGGCAATGTGACCACGGTGGACGGCGGCAACGCCTATCGGGGCTCTGCGCTGGTTGTCGTTGCCAACGTTGCCAATACGCGGATTGACGGTCTTTCCATCATTCGAGGCAATCACGGCGGTGGGTATGGCGGCGGCATCTATTGCGATAATGCCGACAGCAGCAATGCCGTGGCCAATTGTATTGTTCGGGAGAACCTCGCGTGGGACGGCGGCGGCATCCATTGCCGCAACAACTGCACCATCGTGATCGAGAAGTGCTCGGTGCTTCAGAACACGGCGGACGGCGGCGGGGGCGGCATCTACCTCGTAGATGCGCCCTGCACCATCTCAGGGTGTCTCATCGAGGGCAATGTCAGCGGATGGGGCGGCGGCATGCGCATTGACAACAACAACCCCACCATCGTGAACTGTGTCGTCACCGGCAACGTGACCACAAGTTCATGGGATTGCGGCAGCGGCATAGGCTCAGCGGGAGTGTCCAATCCCACTGTCACCAACTGCACCATAACACAGAACCACTCATACGGGGCGCCTCAGGCCGGCTTGTCGGGCAATGCCGTAATCACAAACAGCATCATCTGGGGCAACACGCCGGATAATACGAACGATGATCCCACAGGAACAGTCCCAACGATCACCCACTCTGACATTGGCGGGGGGTATCCGGGGGCCGGAAACATTGACGCGGACCCGCTGTTCAACGGCGGCACATTCAAGATTCGCGGCGAGTCGCCCTGTGTGGATGCCGGAACGGCAACCGGAGCGCCCGCGACGGATCTGCGCGGTGTGGCCCGTCCGCAGTTTGGCGGCGTGGACATGGGCGCCTATGAATGCACCGCGCGGGCGAGCTTCACGGCTGAGCCTGTCGGACCCACCGCACCCGGGGTGGAGGTCCGTTTCACCAATACTGCTGTCTCAACGTTCTCGCCATTGACGTCACAGGCGTGGAATTTCGGTGACGGGAGCACAAGCGAATCGCTTAATCCCGCGCACGCCTACGCTGCGGCGGGAACATACACGGTGACGCTGAATGTTGCCGGCGCCGAAGATGCGGCAAGTTGCACAGGCATCCGTGTCGTCAACCCTGCCCCTTCTTTGGTGATTCTCCAAAATCCGGCGTCCATGACGGTGGAAGAGGGGGGCTCTTGCACGCTGACAGTACTGGCGGCGGGTGGAACGGGGCCGCTGCACTACCAGTGGAGACGGGATGGTCAGACACTCGCCGGAGCATGGAGTTCCACTTTCACCATAGCGAATGTGACCATCCAAGATGCGGGTTCCTACACGTGCGCGGTCTCGGACGACACCACCACAGTCGTCTCGGCGGCGGCGGTGCTCACAGTGCTTCCGCTGGCCGACCTGGTGCCTCCCGAAATCGTGGCTTGCCCGCCCGGCGAAACGGTTTCGGCCGACAGTTCCTGCACGGCGCTGGTGCCTGACTTCACCGGCCAGGTGGTGGCCACGGACAACGTGACCCCGCCGGAAAGCCTCGTGATCACCCAGACTCCCGAAGCGGGTTCCCCGGCGGCTCTGGGCGAGACCGTTGTGACACTTTTTGTCGCGGATCAGGCGGGCAATACCGCCACCTGCACCACGACCTTCACCAAGGTGGACATGACTGCGCCCGTTATCACCCTTTTGGGCGCGAATGCAGTGACGGTGGAGTGTGGCTACACGTACACGGAACTGGGTGCGACGGCCATGGACACCTGCGCGGGCGACCTGACGGCGAGCGTCGTGGTCGGCGGCGACACGGTGGACCCGGCTGTGCTTGGCACCTACACCATCCGGTATAACGTGGACGACGGTCACGGCAACAGCGCCTATGAGGTCACGCGGATAGTGACGGTCTCCGACGGGTCGCGTCCGGTGGTTGCGCTTACGGGCATGGCTGCGGAGACGGTGGAGTGCGGCTACACATACACGGAACTGGGCGCGACGGCCATGGACGCCTGCGCGGGCGACCTGACGGCCAGCATCGTGGTCAGCGGCGACACGGTTGACCCGGCAGTGCTTGGCGCCTACACCATTCGGTACAAGGTGGACGACGGCCACGGCAACAGTGCCTATGAGGTTACGCGGACAGTGACAGTCTCCGACAGATCGCGTCCGGTGGTTGCGCTTACGGGCATGGCTGCGGAGACGGTGGAGTGCGGCT
>CALDSM010000404.1 GCA_937923585.1 uncultured bacterium | reverse complement strand
ATGGGCGTGTTACAGAACCGTCCCCGCAAGGGGGCGAACAAGCACACGCGCCATGCCTGTGTATCCTGTTCGCCCCCTGCGGGGACGTTGTCGCCTTCTTTACTTAACCCCGGGTTCCCTCCGGTCACCCGGGGCTACCATTGTTCGGTCCCTTCGGAGCCCAAAACAGAGGGGCGGTGTCAACCTGTTTGCGTTCCCAAGCTAATACCGCATCTCAACCTTGAATTACTCTAGTGAATCCTTGACGAGGATGCCGTTTCCCACATGTCGCAGTTGAAGCCCATGGATTGCTTGAGGGGAAAGGTGATTTCGTCCAACTGGGCAATGGCGGCCGGCCCGATGTTGAGGTCGGCTGCGGCGAGATTGGACTGCAACTGGGCGGGGTTGCGTGCGCCGAGAAGGACGGAGGATACGCCGGGCTGAGCGGTGAGCCATGCCAGTGCAAGCACGGCCGGGGTGAGCCCCACGGCCTCGGCAAACTCGCGCAGTTCGGTGACGGTCGCCACCAGAAGCTGCTCATGTCCGTCCTCGCCGTGGCGGGTGCCCGGGCGGATGCGCGAGAAGTGGCGCGTTCTGCGCCGCATCATGGGGATGTCCTCAATGCGGCGGTAGCGTCCCGTGAGGAGCCCCTGCATCAGCGGCATGTAGGCCAGAATGCCCAGTTCATAATCGCGGCTGGTGGGGATGGTCTCATATTCGGGCGCGCGGAAAAGGGCGTTGTACCCAATTTGGTTGGACACCGCGTCGCCAATGTCGTGCCAGTCATGCAAGTCCTGCGGCCCGAAATTCGACAGGCCGATGGCGCGGATCTTTCCCTCCTCCCGCAGCCGGGCCAGTTCGCCGTGGACCTCGGCAAAAGGCACGTCACGGGGCGGCCAATGCACCTGGTACAGGTCTATCCGGTCCGTGTGGAGCCGTTGCAGGCTGTTTTCCAGCGATGCCCGGAGCCGTTCGGGCGAACAGTTCTCCACGGACACCTTGGTGGCGATCAGCACGTTGTCGCGGCGTTTGCCCAGGCACTGGCCCAGCAGCCGTTCCGATTCACCGCCGCCGTACATTTCCGCCGTGTCAAATAGATTGATCCCCGCATCCAGTGCCATGTCCACCGTTCGCTGCGCGTCTGCCCCGGCCGATTCCCCCCAAAAGGCCTCATCCCCCATCTGCCACGCGCCAAAAGACAGCACCGACACGGAAAATCCATTCAGACCCAAAAAACGGTAGCGCATCAGACATAGACTCCAGCCGGTTCGGTGTGTTCAGGCAGGATAGTACTAAATCTGTATCCCCGGCGCAAAATGCGGCAGAAAATAGGAAGGGCGTGGAAACCGGGTTGGTTTCCACGCCCCGTGTGATTGATCGGATGGGTGCTGTACCTATTCTTTGGGTACGCGGATGATGGTAATGTCCGGGTTGTTGTTTCCCCGCACGAAGCGGACCAGGAGGGATTTGCCGGGTTCGGAGTTGCTTTCGACGAGCTGCCGGAATTCGGCGGGGGAGGTGACGGGCTTCTGGGCGACTTCGGTGATGATGTCTCCCTGCATGAGGCGGGCCTCTTCGGCGGGGCTTCCGGTGGCCACGTCCACGACGACCACGCCCTTGGTCTCCTTGGGCATGCCCATGCGCTCCAGGATCTGCGGGTTGACTTCCTGCACCTTGAGGCCGAGGATCGGCTGCTCGGCGGCGCGCTGGTTGGCTACGACGTTTCGCTCCATGAGGTTGACCTCGACCTCGATGGGGTTCTTGTCGCGGAGCACTTCCAGTTTCACCGTGGTTCCCGGGGGGAAGGCGGAGATTTTGCGGACCAGTTCGCTGGCGTTGGCGACGGGCTCGCCGTTGACCTTGCGGATGACGTCGTAGGTCTGGATGCCGGCCTTGGCGGCGGGGGTGTCGGGCTGGACCTGGCGGACGACGGCGCCGTTCTCGTCGGGCAGGCCGAGCGTGTTCACGTCGGCGTAGTTCTTGGCGTCGTCAATGGAGACGCCCAGGTAGCCGCGGGTCACCTTGCCCTGCGAGATGAGCAGGGGCACGGTTGCCTTGGCGGTGTTGATGGGAACGGCGAATCCGATGGAGTTGGCGCCCATCACAATGGCGGTGTTGATGCCGATGACCTCGCCGTCAATGTTGCAGAGGGGGCCGCCGCTGTTGCCGGGGTTGATGGCGGCGTCGGTCTGGATGAGGTGCTGGAAGGTGAGCCCCTGCATGGCGAGGCCCGCCAGATTCTCCCGACCGAGGGCGCTGATGTGGCCGAAGGATACGGAGCCCTCAAAGCCGCGCGGGCTGCCGATGGCGATGGCGAACTCGCCAACCTTGATCTTGTCGGAGTCGCCGAGCGTGAGCGCGGTGAGGGGTTCGGCGGCCTCAATCTTGATGACGGCCAGATCGGTCTCGGGGTCGGTGCCGATCACCTTGGCGGGGTATTCCTTGCCGCTGGCGAGGCGCACGGTGATTTCATCGGCCTCCTCCACGACATGGTTGTTGGTGATGATGTACCCCTGGGCATCGTAGATGAATCCCGAGCCGGTTCCGCGCATGCGCGGCGCCGGCCCCCGCTGGCGCTCCTGCGGCGCGGGGATGTTGAAGAAATGGAACAGATCGTCCATCTGCCCCGCGGCCTCGGCGTCCTGCTTGCCCTTGACGTCAACGTTCACGACGGCGGGCCGCAGCTTTTCGTGCAGCGCGACGTATTCATTCTGGATTTGGCGCAGCAAGTCCTGCGCCACGGCGGCGCCCGTGCACAGCAGCGCGCTGAGCGCGACTGCAACGGCGGCAAAGTGTCTGGTCTTCATGTCATGGCTCCTTGTTCATTTGTCGAGGCCGGGCAGCGGCTGCAGCGCCTGGGCCACACGCTGCCTCAGTGCCTCGCACAGATTGTGGTCTTCTATTTTCTTTCCGTTCATCCGCACGTAGAACGAGTCGCGCACGCGGCCCACATCGGTCATGATGTGCGCGGCCTCAAAGTCAATGCCCATGCCCGAGAGGGCCGAGGCGATGTCGTAGAGCAGCCCGGTCCTGTCGCCGGTGACGATGTCAATGACCGTGTCGAAGCGCGACGCGGAATTGTCAATCTCAACGATGCCGCGCACCGGAACGGCCGACGCCTGCATGGCGAAGAGGCGCGTGCGCGCCCGCTGCACGAGCGCGGAGACGTCCCCGCCCTCCAGCACCATGCGCCGCAGCAGGCCCTTGAGGGCGTCGAACTCGCTGGTGGTCAGGGGGCGGCGGTTTGCCGCGTCCTCAACGGTGAAGCAGTCCACCACCCATCCGTCCGCGCGGGTGAAGAGCGCGGCGCCCTGCACATTGATGAGCTGGGAGGTGAAGGTGCCGGCTATCTTGGAGAAGAGTCCGTGGCTGTCCCGGGTGCAGACGGTCACCTCGCTGGTGCCCGTCTGGGGGTTGTTGGTGCAGCGCAGGGACAATCCCGTGTCGTGCGCCTCGACCAGGCAGTCCATGTGAACGGCGATCTGGTCCGGGGAATAGGCGAGCAGATAGCGCTCGCCAAGGGTCCTGAGGTAGTCCCCGATCTGGGAATCGGTGTAAGCCGGAGCCACCTCGCGGATCTTGAGCGCCTTGGGCAGGTTCCAGAAATCCTCGACGGCCTCATCCACGCGTCCGGTCAGTATGCGCTCGGCCTTGAGAAACAGCTTTAGCAGCAGCGCGCCCTTCCATTCGTTCCATACATTGGGGCCGACCGCGCTCAGGTCCGCATAAGTGAGCAGCAGCAGCATGCGCAACTGGTCGTCGGTCTTGACGGACTGCGCGAATCCGTTGACGATTTCCAGGTCATCCGTGTCGCGGTAAAAGGCGATGTTGGACATGGCCATGTGGTGCTCGACCAGAAAGGCGACACGCTGCCGGTCATAGTCGGAGAGCCCCATGCGCGCGCAGATGTCGTTTGCCAGCCGGGTGCCCTCGGAGGCGTGCGTCTCCCCGGCGGCCTTGCCGAGGTCGTGCAGCAGCACGGCCAGGACCAGCACCTGCGGGTCACGGATGCGTTCGAGCGTGCGGTAGAGCATCTTTCCGACATCGCCCTTGAGCTTGGGGATCTGGCCCAGCGCCTCCAGCGCGCGCAACGTGTGCTCGTCCACGGGGTAGCTGTGGAAGTCCTCATAGCGCAGGATGCCCTGGATGGCGCCGAATTCGGGCATGTACGCGCCGAGCAGGCCGGTGCGCGCGACCTCGCGCAGGGCGCTTCCCGCCTGCATCGGCCGGTTGCAGATGGCGATGAAGTAGCGGCGCACCACATCGCTCGTGCGGAATTCATCGTTCACCAAATGCAAGCTGGCGGTGACCCAGTGTGCGGTGGCGGCGCTGAGCGGGACCGTGCGGCGGGCCGATTCCCAGAAGATCTCCATCAGGCGGGTCGGGTTTTCCGCAAACCAGTTCTTGTCGGAGGGGTCCACGCAAAGCTGGCCGTGGTAGACGGAGAGATGGGAGCGGCCCGGCTGCCGCTGGTCAAACATCGCCGCCATGGACGGCTGGTCGCAAATGCGGGCGGCAATCTGGAGGAAGCCGCGTACCTTGACGGCGGCGGCGTAGTAGTCCTCCATGAAACGGTGCACTTCCATGTTGGTCCCGGAGCCGTAGTCGAAAGCCTCGGCGATGTGCCGCTGCATGGCGAAGGTGAGGCGGTCCTCCGGGCGGCCGGCGTGGAAGTGCAGCTCATTGCGGATGCGCCAGATGAAGTCGAGGCCGTCCAGCAGGTCGAGGTGCTCCTGCGGGGTGATGTGGCCCAGGCGAAGCATGTCGTCCAGCGACATCTGGCCGTGGGCGAGGATGACCATCCACAGCCCGGCGTGGAAATCGCGAAGACCTCCGGCGTTTTCCTTGATGTCCGGTTCGAGCGCGTAGAGATCCTGGTGTTCGAGGGGGAGTTCCTGGGCGCGCTCTCGCCGCCGGACATCCTGAAGCACCTGCGCGCGCGTCTTCTCGTTGATGTCGGAAAGCAGCAGTTTGAGCCGGCCGAGGGTGGTGTGGTCGCCCATGAGCAGGCGCGCCTGGGCATAGGTGGTGAACACCCGCGCGTCGGCTGCGGCCAGCGCGGCGGCCTCGGTCACACTGTGCAGGGAGTAGCCCGCATGAAACCCGACATCCCAGAAGAAGGGCATGAGGAAGCTGTTGAGGGTTTCAATTTCCTGGTCCAGCGCGGTGTCAAACAGGAGCGAGACGTCCAAGTCGGAGGCGGGGCTCATTTCACCGCGTCCATAGCCGCCCAGGGCGCAGATGGCCACGCGGGTCATGAGAATCTGGGGGTTGCGGGTCCGGGCGAGACCAAAGTGGATCGCCGCGCCCACAACACGGTCGCACAGCGCGGTGAGGTTGCGCAGCACGTTCGAGCCCGATTCGCCCGCGGCGTGCCGCTGGCGGATCTTGGCGCGCTCGGCTTCGATGTGAGCCCGCACCACGGCGAGACACTCGCCGTAGGGGATTTTGCGGAACGCGACAGGTTCATTGTGGGCAAGTTCCACAAGCGCTTCCATGGACATTTCCGACGCCATGTTCATTTGCCGTCCGTCGCCGGGGCTTCGTTTGCCGGCTTTTGGCCGCTGTCTCCGCTGGCGGCCGGGACAGCGTTCACAAAGGCCATGCGGTCCTCCTGGACCCAGCCGCGGTCGCCGCCTGCGGTGCTGACCAGGGCCCAGCCGGGCTCTTCGCGTTCGACGCGAACGCGGTCACCCTCATACAGAAGGAAACGCGGCGGCTCGTCGGGATTCTTTCCGAAGAAGACGGGAACTTCGGTCTGGGCGGCCACGGCCAGCGCGAGCGGGTGGGCCTTGGCCCATGCAGCGCCCAGGGAAAGCACGGCGGCAAGCCCCACCACCGCGGCCGCCAGACGGATAAACCGCACGGGCCGCAGCGCGCGCAAAGCCAGAAGCCCCCAGAAGAGGGTCCAACCCGCGATTCCCAGGCAGAGCACGGCCTTGAAGGAGAGGTTCTCCGCCCAGAAGAACAGGGCCTGCTCGACGTCACCGGGCAGGGGGCGGGCAAGAGTTCTTTTCGTATTCTTGAGCAGCGCGTCTATGTTGTGCTTGGCCACTTCCATGTCCGAGTC
>CALDSM010000403.1 GCA_937923585.1 uncultured bacterium | reverse complement strand
ACGTATGCCTCTATCAGTTACGTCGGACACGGTCGATCTTTAGGCAAAGCGCGCCGGGTGGAAGTCACAAAGGCCCACACCCGGCCCTCGAACGTCCCCCCCAGCAAAGAGGCGCAGGACAAGATAGACAAACTGGTTGAGGAACAGGAAAAGGCCCAGGCGAAACGGGTCGCGGAGGAGTTTGACAAGTATCAGGACAAGATGCGGAGAGAGGCCGAGCAGGAATCCCTGCCCAAATCGGTATCGCCGGACGTGGTCACCTGCACGTATGTGGACACAAGCAGAAGTCTCAAGGGAGATTTGCTTCTGGGGAGAGGGGATTCTCTGGACTGCAACCTGCCTTTGCCGGACTACAACGGGGTTACGATGCAGACGGAACCCCTGCAGACAATACAGCCCGTTGACCCCAACGAGAAAATCTCGCCGAGAGGCGGCGGTTCGGAATCGGAGCGCATAGTCCCGACGGACGAACCCATCCCCTACTCGGTCTTCTTCGAAAACAAGTCCGCGGCAACCGCACCAGCCCAGTCGGTTGTCGTAGCCGACCTTCTTGACGCCAACCTGAACAGTGCTTCCCTTGTACTCACGGGGGTTGGATGGGACACCTGCCAGGTGGACGTCGGCGCCGGAACGGTCCCGTTCCACGCTCGTGAAAGCGTTGTGGATTACCGTGACAACGTCAGCAAGACCTGGTGGGTGGATGTGGACGTGACGCTGGAAGGCGGCACGCTTCGCTGCACCTTCACCACGCTTGACCCGGACACCGGCGAAGCGCCGGAAGACGCGTATGCCGGCTTCCTGCCGCCCAATGACAGCACGCACCGGGGCGAGGGATATGTGATGTTCTCGGTCAAGCCCAAAACCGGCATTGCCCCGGGCACGCGCGTCACCAACACGGCATCCATCGTCTTCGACACCAACCCCGCAATAGACACCAATGAGGTGTTCAACACCGTCGGCACCCCGTCGCAGACCAATCATGTCCCGGCGCTCACGAACCCCGGCGGCCAAATCAGCGTTAGGGGAGAAACCGTTTCCCTGCAACTCGCCGCCACCGACCAGGACCAGGACACCCTCACGTACAGCGCCGCCGGACTCCCCCCCGCGCTCAGCGTCAACCCGTCCACCGGGCTCATCTCCGGCACCGTCAGCAATTCGGCCAACGCGTCCTACAACGTCACCGTTGCAGTCTCCGACGGTCACGGCGGCACCGACAGCAAAGCCTTCATCTGGGCCGTCATCGCATCGGGGCTGACAGGCTCCCTGCAAGTGACCATCACCCCGGACGGCGCGGTCTCAGCGGGCGCGCAATGGAGCATTGACGGCGGAACCGCGTGGAATGCAAGCGGTGCAACCCTCAGCAACATGCCCTTCGGTGTTGCCACCATTTCTTTCAAGGATATCGAAGGCTGGACGACACCGGATGACCAGACCGTGACCATTCTCCCGGGAACGCCGGCCACCGCCGTCGGTGAGTACGTCCAATCCTCCAAGGGCTGCGGCTGCGCCGGCGGCACACTCGACAAGATCGGTCCCTCCGGGCCCGTACCACCGCGTCGTCTTGGAGACGCCGTCCTGTTCCTGCTTGCCGCAGGACTTCTCTGCGCGACACACCGCCGGCTCAGACTGGAGCATTAGCGGGGACTGACCAGTCCGGACCATAGAGCAGTAGGGTGCCGTGAAGTGCCGCAGAGCGGCACGTAACGCACCGTCCGCTTGCCGCCAGTGCCCATTGTGCGGCTTCTCTTACGCCTCGCTCCGCGCAGGCATTCGGGGGCTCGTTGCGCTTGCACCGCCGCTCCGCGCACTTCAGAACAGCGACACTTGTCAACAAGACTCCATTACGGGTACGATCCCGCCCAACTTCAAGGAGTACAGCAATGGAAACAAAGCCCTTCGTTGACGGTCTCACCATAGGCGAGGTCCTCGAACAGACCGTCGCCGCCCATGGCGACCACGACGCAGTGGTATTCCCGCAGTTGAACCTGCGTTGGACCTACGCGGAGTTTCTCGACCGCGTCAAACGCATGGGCCGCGCCCTAATGGCGCTCGGAATCCAATCAGGCGACCACGTGGGCATCTGGAGCACCAACTGGCCCGAATGGCTGCTGGCGCAGTTCTCCACGGCGTACATTGGCGCCGTCCTGGTCAATGTGAATCCCGCCTACCGCCTCCATGAACTCGACTACATTCTTCGCGTGGCCGACATCAAAGTGCTGCTGCTCACGGACACGTTCAAGCACAGCAACTATGAAAGCATGATGGCGGATCTGGTCCCCGAACTCGCCGCCGTCGTCTTTGACGAGCAGCCCCGGCATGACCGCTTCCCGCTGCTGGAGAACGTAATCAGCATCAAGAACGCCCCCGCCTTTCAGGGAATCTGGCCGTGGAACGAGTTCATTTCCCAGGCGCACCAGGTGCATGAGGCGCAGCTTCTTGAAAGGACGCTCCAGATCCGGTTCAACATGCCCGCGAACATCCAGTACACCTCCGGCACCACCGGCAATCCCAAGGGCGCAACCCTGTCCCACCGCAATCTCCTCATGAACGCCTTCTACATCGGCCAGCGCCAGCACTTCACCGAAAACGACCGCGTCTGCATCCCCGTGCCCTTCTACCATTGCTTCGGCTGTGTGCTTGCAACGATGACCTGCGTGATCCGCGGCGCGGCCATGGTGATTCCGGCGGAGTCGTTTGACCCGCAGAGCGCGCTTGCCGCCGTCGAAAAGGAGCGCTGCACCGCCCTCTACGGCGTGCCAACCATGTTCAACGCCGAACTTAATCTGCCGAACTTCGACGAATACGACCTGAGCACGCTGCGCACCGGCATCATGGCCGGCAGCCCCTGCCCGATCGAGGTGATGAAGCGGGTGGTGCGCGACATGCACCTTTCTGAAATCACCATCGCCTACGGCATGACCGAGACCGCGCCGGTGAGCTGCCAAAGCTCCACCGACACCCCGCTGGACAAGCGGGTGAGTACGGTGGGGCAGGTGCAGCCGCATCTGGAAGTGAAGATCGTCGATCCGCAAAGCGGCGACACTGTGGCGCCCGGCGAAACCGGCGAACTCTGCACCCGTGGCTATTCGGTGATGCACGGCTACTGGGGCGACGCAGAGAAGACGCATGAGGCCATCGACGCCGAAGGTTGGATGCACACCGGCGACCTGGCGGTAATGGACAGCGAGGGTTATGTGAACATCGTCGGCCGCATCAAGGACATGGTGATCCGTGGCGGCGAGAACATCTACCCGCGCGAGGTCGAGGAATTCCTCTACCGCCACCCCATGGTCCAGGACGTGCAGGTGGTCGGCGTGCCCGACCCGAAGTACGGCGAGGAACTCTGCGCCTGGATCATTCCCAAGACCGGCACCGCGCCGACCGAAGACGACATCCGCGAGTTCTGCAAGGGACAAATCGCGCACTACAAGATCCCGCGCTACATCCGCTTCGTCCCCGCGTTTCCGATGACCATCACCGGCAAGGTGCAGAAGTTCAAGATCCGCGAAACCATGCAGCACGAACTCGGACTTCACCCCGACCGCACCGCCTGAAGACCCCCATGCCCATTCTCGATT
Organism: uncultured bacterium; assembly: GCA_937923585.1. Taxonomy (GTDB): domain Bacteria; phylum Hydrogenedentota; class Hydrogenedentia; order Hydrogenedentales; family CAITNO01; genus CAITNO01. Next base: position 312 of record CALDSM010000403.1, on the reverse strand, counting down.
CCCGACTCAACCCGCGCAGCGCCGAGTTCACCGCCAACGCCGCCGCCATGCAGGCGCTGGTTGACGACCTGCGCGCGCGCCAGGCCCGCGTGGCCGAGGGCGGCGGCGAGGCCGCTCGCGCCAAACACGTCGCCCGCGGCAAGCTGCTGCCGCGCGAACGCGTGGCGGCGCTGCTCGACCCCGGCTCGCCCTTTCTGGAGTTTTCTCCACTGGCTGCGCACGGTCTGTATGAAGACGCGGCGCCCGGCGCCGGGATCATCACCGGCATCGGGCGCGTCAGCGGGCGCGAATGCGTGATCGTGTGCAACGACG
>CALDSM010000402.1 GCA_937923585.1 uncultured bacterium | reverse complement strand
GGCGCTCGCCGCCTGGCAGGAGAAAGTGCGCGCCGAACTCCTGAGAGTCCTCCGAATCGAGGATCTCATGCGGGACCGGTCCAAACAGGCCCCGGGCGCGCGTGTCACAGAGGAATCGCAGGAGAAGGGATATACAAAGCGGCAATTGACCCTTGAATGCGGCCCCGGAAACGAGATTCCAGTCATACTGACCCTTCCGAATGGCGCGCCGGGACAGCGTTTCCCCGCCGTGGTGTGCATACCGGGCCACGCCACGGAGTCCGCCAAGCTCTTTGACGGCGATGAGCGCTACAAACGTTATGCGCATGAACTGGCCCGCTGCGGCTTTGTGACCCTCACGGTCAATGTGGGGCAGCACAAGGTCCGGGACGGCAGCCGCACACTCATGGGTGAACGGCTCTTTGATCTTGTCCGGGGCGTGGACTATCTTGAGAGTATTGCCGAGGTTGACCCCGCGCGCATGGGATGCGCCGGACTGTCCCTTGGGGGCGAGATGAGCATGTGGCTGGGCGCCATGGACACCCGCATGCGCGCCACGGTCAGCGCCGGCTTCCTCACCTACATGAGTCAGATGGAGAAGAACCACTGCATGTGTTGGAAGGAGGAGGGGTTGCGCGAACGGGTGGATTTCCCCGACATCTACGCCCTCATGGCACCCCGGCGGCTCCAGTGCCAGATTGGCGAGCAGGAACCGCCGAACCAGTTTAATCCCGTGCTGGCCAAACGTGCGTTCGCCGAAGTGAGGCCTGCCTATGAGGCGTCCGGCGCTGCAAATCAAGCGCAACTCGTGATTCATGCGGGAGCGCATGAAATTGACCTTCCAGGTCTGATGTTCTTTCTTGGAGGCGCATTGGGTATGGATTCCGAACCTTAGCAGCGATGGAGAAGGTCTGTCACCCTGCGAAAGAGACGGGCATCGGGCAGCGCGAAGTGCTGCCTTGCGCAGTCTTGCAGCCAGGCTGGGTCGTGGCGGCTTCGCAGGCGCCGGGCTGCTTGTCTACGCGGACTGCGTGGCGTGATGAGGGGATGAACCGTCTTGGGTAAAGAGTTCTTGTGGCGGGGATGTGCGGCGGCCCTCTGCGTTGCGGTGTGCCGGGCCGTCCTGCTGCCGCTGCCCGCGTGCCTTGTGCTGGCCGTTGCCGCGGTTTCTGTTCGTCCCGTCATGGCTTTTCTGTTTGCCGCCGCGTGTCTTGCATGCGCGGTCTTCATGGCCTTTGCGGCGGCACTGCCGCCGTGGGCGTTGACGATAGGCGTTGCTCTCCTATGTGCGGCGGCGTGGGTGCTGCCGTCCACCCGGCTAAAACTGCACTGCGCCGCGCCCGGTTCGGTCTGTTGCCGGGCCGTTGCCGCGGTCTGCCCGGTGCTTGGTGGTCTGGTGATTCTGGCTGCGGCACTTCTTCGCGTCGGGCTTCCACCGCTCTGGTTCAGTTGCGGGGCGATTCTCCTGATCATTGGTCTCGCCCAGCCCTGCCGGGATCGTGTTCGGGTGGCCGCGCCGCAACGGACGGCTGCCCGTGGCCTTTCGGGGCTCGTTGTGGTCCTAATATCCATGGTACTGGTGGAGGCGGGCGTGCGCGCGACGGCGACGGTCGGCCGGCATTTCGGCTGGACAGTCCTGCGGGCGGACACCGGGGTTGTTGTCGCCCATCCGCGGCGGTTCTACACCTATGCGCCCGGCAGTTCTGGCACGACTTCATTCAAGATTGATGCGGGCAGGGCTGGCCATTTCTCGTACCGAATTTCGAGGCATGGTCTGAGGGGCGCTGAATGCGGACCGAAAGCGGATGATGAATTGCGCGTGATGATACTGGGCGATTCGTATGCGTTTGGGTGGGGGCTGGAGGACAACGACACCATTGAGGCGGCACTCTCGCGGATCTTAAGAGATGCCTGTCCCGGAAAGCGGGTGAGCGTAATCAACGCGGGGGTGTGGGGATACAGTGTGTGGCAGGAGCGCGACCTGCTGCAGGAAACCGGCTTCGCACTGGAGCCTGATATTGTGGTGCATTTGCTGTTTCCCGCCAACGACATTGACGGTGCATGGGAACGGAGAAAGACCTTTCCCAAGACGCACAGCGTCGAATGGCGTCGGACTCTGCAGCCGTACATGCACCGGGACAATTGGCGGTTCAGGGTTCAGGATGCGGCATTTCGTTATTGGCACACCCTTGCCTTGCTGAAACGCGCCTTTCCCGTTTCCCTGGACCAACCGGTGCTGGAACTGCTTGGATGGCTTCGTTTTGTGCCCGAATACAGCCTTCCGAGAACTCCGCAGCCGGAGGACCGGCCTTTTGGATTGGAGTTGAACAAGGCAAAGTGGGAACCCGAGGTTGCCGACGCCTTCGAGGAAATGTGTGCGGACATCTCGGGCACGCACGATGACTGCCGACAACGGGGCGTGGCCTATGCCGCCGCGGTCATCCCCGCGCCCGCCTCACTGAGGGAAGACATGTGGAACAAGGCGGTCGGGCGCTATCCCGCGGATTTCTATGTCAAAGACAAGGATGTTGCGGCCACGGAAGCGGCACTGGCCAGGGTCGGCATACCGACGATCCCACTGCTTGAACCGCTTCGGGCCGCAAACAAGCATTTGGAAACACACTATCCGCTCGACGGCCATTTTAATCCTCAGGGCGCGGCAGTCGTCGCCGGGGCCATCCGGACATTCCTGATTTCCCAGTGCCTCGCGGAGCGGTGTACAATGCGCGGCCAGATGCCCTGCCAGCAAGCGGGAAAAGAGGAGTCTTCAGGAAGATGTCCGCAACATATTCAGTGATTGGCCTGGAAATAGGCGGAACAAAACTTCAGGCGACCGAGGGACTGTCGGACGGCTCCATTGTCCGGGTGCTGCGCGCCGGTGTGGACCGAAGCCGCGGCGCGGAGGGAATCCTGGCGTGGTTCGGGGAGGCAGTGCCCGACCTGTTGGCGCACGCGCGACGGGAAGGCCGTGAACCGAAGGCCATCGGGATCGGTTTTGGGGGGCCCGTCGAAGCCGCCACGGGAAGCGTGCTTGTTTCGCACCAGATCCAGGGGTGGGAGGGTGTCGAACTGAAGAGTTGGTTCGAGGACCGCTTCGGACTTCCCACCGTGATTGAAAACGACGCCAATGCCGCCGGGTGGGCGGAATACTGCAAAGGCCTGGGGCGCGGCACAAAGAACTTCTTCTACATGAACATTGGCAGCGGCATCGGCGGCGCACTGGTGGTGGACGGGCGGCTCTACAACGGCCAGGGACGCGGTGCGGGGGAGATTGGCCACACCTGGGTGCCCGATTGGACCGCCGACGCGCCCGGCATGTCGGACAAGCTGGAAAACCTCTGCTCCGGATGGACCATTGAGCGCCGGTTGCGCGCCCTGACATCGCTCGAAGCGGGCACGCCGCTGCACCGTCTCTGCGACGGCGATGCGCAGCGCCTGAGCTGCGCAATGCTCGCCGAGGCGGCCCAGGCGGGAGACGATTTTGCGCTGCGCGAGATCAAGCACGTGGCGGAGACCGTCGCGCTGGCCATGGCCAACCTCATCACGCTGTTCCACCCCGAGCGCATTGCGCTGGGCGGCGGTGTTGCCCTGATGGGCGCCGTGCTGCTGCGCCCGCTGCACCAGGCGCTGGAAGCCCGCGTGTTTGGACCCTACCGCGGGATGTACCTGCTCTCCGGCTGCGAGTTGGAGGAGGACGTGGTCACCACGGGCGCGCTGCTGCTGGCCGGGGAACTCACCGGCTGAGACGGCGGCCCTTTTCCCCGCGCAGCCTCTTTTCCCAATCGTTTTCGACGGTCCTGATGCCCCGGATGAAGCGGGGCACATCCTTGGCCTCAATCTTCGAGAACAGGGCCATGCCCTCCCGCAGCGTGTCCAATGCAAGCGCCATGTCGTGACGGTCCTTGTCGGACCACGGTCCGGATTTGTTCGACATGGCGTTCGCGATGAGTTGCAGCAATTCCAGGCCCGCCCCCATCGTCTCTGTGTTGGCCGCTGTTTCCAGTAGGCGCACCATCGCCGTGGTGTGCGCCTGACAGCGTCCGGCGGGCAAGTCGGCAAAGACTGCCTTTCCGTCTTCGGTGCTGAGCCCGTTCTTCCAGGAAATCCCCTTTTCGACCACGGATTTGGCAAGTGCCCTTTCCACGGCAGCGGAGGTGGCGTGCGTGCGAACCACCAGACGCCCGGCGGACACCACGTCCGGCAGCCTTTGCCCGAGATTCCAGGCCGCGATCACGGCAACGGCACCGAGAGAGGCCGCCTTCAGCGGCGAGCGAAGCGTTGCGCGCAGGGCGGTGAACGCTTCATCAATATCCGTTCGGGCCTTGCCCAAGGGATACAGCCGGCGCAGCGCAAACTCGCGGTACGACGCGACCACCTCGGGATCCGTTCCTTTCAGATCCTTGAAGCGGCAGACGTTTTCATAGAGGTAGCGGCGCTCCAGTTCGTTCCGCAGGAATGCCACGACGGCTTGTCGTGGGTCGGAGTGTTTGTTCTTCATGCGGTCACTGTGCTTCTGCTGTCTTCAAGGATTCAATAGTCCTTCTTCCACATGATGCCGACTCCGCCCCGGTTTCGCGCACCCACATCGGCCTTGACGGAAACGCGTGGGGCAACCTCCACCTGCGCGGAGACGCGGCCCGAGTCGGCAGCCGGGCCCTGCTCGGCCTCGACGTAAATCTTGTCGTTGATGTATTTGCCCACGCCCACCACGGTGTTGTCCACCTTTTCGCCGGTGCGAATGTCAAAGAGATCCACCCCCGGCAGCCTTATGCTGCCGGTCAGAAACTGTGCCACGCTGAGACGGTCTGAGAACATGGACGCGGCACGGGCGATTTGAATGGCCTGGAGGGGGGACGCCTGCGACACGCCCTTGCGGAACAGCAGTTTCGACAGTATCTCATCCTGCGGCAGTGACGGCTCTGAAGACAGCGTCAATTGCGCGTCCGACGGCGGCCCCGAGATCTGTATTCGCGCGGTGATGTCCGTGGCCATGCACACACCGGTCACGTTCAGATAGGGCGTGCGCATGTCGCCATTGGCAAAACCCACTGTGCTGTCCGCCAGTGAGAACCGCTGGCCAAGGAGATCCAGATAGCCCCGCCGGACCCGCAGGTCACCCTCCTCGCGCGGTTCTGTCAGGGTGCCCAGGACACGCAGATCCCCGTTCCACTCCGTCTCCAACACGGGTGCGCGCACAAACAGGCGGCCTGGGACGGAAACGGACAGGTCGAGCGCCACGGCGGGCAGTTTTGTCGCACCGTTCCCGGCGGGGACAGATGGCTTTTCCGGCGCGTTCTTGTCCGTGAATTCCACCTTGGCCGCCTTTGAGGGGCTTATCCGTTCCGGCAGGCGGAAATCCCCCTCATCCACGGTAAGGACACCTTTCGCCCCCGCCTTGGCAAAGTTGCCCGCGAGTTGAAGGGTGCCGCTCAACACCGCTGTTCCGTATTCGGTGCGCAGGGAGTGCATTCGGTCCAGCTTCACATCCACGTGAAAGGGGTGTTTCTCGGCAAAGGACACTTCCATCTGTCCCGTGGCGGAGAGTCTTCCATTTTCCCCGTCGGTGCCGCTGAGTTCGGCAATGCGCACGGTGCCGCCCTCTGCCACCAGACGGGCCTGAAGGTTCTTCAGGACCGCGCCGTAAACGAGGTTCTCATATCCTCCGTCTCTCAGGCTCAGTTCACCGGACACTTCGGGGGTGTCCATTGTGCCCGTGAGACCGAACTTTCCCGTCAACCTGCCTTGCGGCAGGTCATTCATCCGATTCATGAGCACCGCAAGCGCGGGCAGGTCCGCCGAGATTTCCGCATCGGCCTGCAGCATGTCCCGTTCTCTCACAACAAAGTGAGCCGGATTGAGCGATAGCGTCAAGGGAATGCGGGCGCGCATGCCGGCCTTCGCGGCATCCGACAAAGAGGCATTGACTTCAGCATCCATCCATTGACCGTCATGGACAGCCTTGATGGATACATCCACTCCCGGAGTCTGGCCATAGTCAGCTTTTCCCACCTCTGCCAAGCGCATTTCAAGACGGCACGCGGGGGAGTGAAGCGGACCTTCAACAACGAGCGAACCGCTGGAGGTTCCATGAACGTCGTCCAACCCGGCCAACCGCGCCGCAGAAAGCGGAATGTCCTTCCATGAAGAGGCGGCATGGATTCCGTTTCCGGACGTGTCTATGGCTATTTCACCTCCGCCACCGCCCAAGTGAAACGCAGTATTGTCCAGCACATAACCAGCGCCTGAGCGATGAATGTGTGCCGGACCGGCCAGTGAGAAATCAACATCGGCCAGTTGTCCGGTCGCATTGGACAGGACCAGGTCCTGGCGCTGATACGATGCCTTGGCGCTCGCCTTCATCTGGAAGGGCAGGGGAGGGGAAGTCTCGGCCTTCCGATACCGCCCCGACAGCACCGCTTTCGACGAGAGGGAAGCGCCATCGCCGGAAAGCGATACCTCGGCTTTGTTTAATTGAAGACCCTGATTGACAATGTTGCTGCCGACAATCGCCGCATCGCCCTGCGGCTTCCTGAGCAGGTCGGTCACGGTCCCGTTCGCGTCGAGCAGGCCGATGGAACCCCAGGGTGTTCCCAGATTCTCCGCCTTTCCCCGCAGCGTGATGTCCAGTTTCTCCCCTTTTCTCGAAGCGGACAGCTTGCCCTGCGCCGTACCGGAAAGGTCAACCGTGAGCAGGGAAGAGAGGTCTTTGAGTGCGGGCAGGGAGAAATCGGCGTTTGCGCAGAATTCCCCGGAATCGGCGCGATATTCGAGGCTTCCCCCCATGCGGTTCTTGGAAGACGTGAATTTTAGATCGGAAGAGCACACGTCTGAACTCCAGTCACGATCAGATCTCGT
>CALDSM010000401.1 GCA_937923585.1 uncultured bacterium | reverse complement strand
CCAGAGCGTGACAAGGCACGGAATACCGCGTGCAGGCGGACGGTGTCTTGACTTCCGACGGCGGCGGCGGCTAGGGTTGTTTGCCGCATGGAGTCTCCGCCTTCGGCGTGGTCCATGGAAAGGTCCGTATATGCGTGCATTAACCGTTATCACCATTTTTCTCGCGTGCTTCACTGCTGCCGCCCAGGCTCCGATCCCGTGGCGGATCATGCTTGGCGCGGATCAGCGCAACGACGAGGCCGTCAAGGTTGCCGTGGAGGACTTGCAGACCTGCGGAAGAGTGCTGTCCCTGGATTTTCAAACGGCTGGGGACGTGATGCCCGAGACCGGTAATGTGCTTGTCGTGGGGGATGCTTCCCGGAACCGGTGCGTGGGCAGTCTTGCCGCCTCCGGCGTGGAGATGCCGGAGCGGGTTGACCACCCGGAAGGCTACGCCATAAAGACGGTCGAGCAGAACGGACGGCGCGTCATGATTGTTGCGGGCGGGTCTGTTGTTGGCGATGTCCACGGGCTCTACTGGGTGTGGGACCGCATGCGGGTGGCACAGGGGATGCCTGCCATCAACACGGTGCGAAGCCCCGCAATGAAGGTGCGCCTGGGTGCGGCCTGGGGACGCCATGGAATGGGCGGCAGTTCGAGGGAACAGATGCGCTTTGCCCTGCGTCACAGTTTCAACTGGGTGTCCGGCCCCGCCATTCTCGACCTGGTTCCCTGGGACTCGGTACCCGAGGCCGAAGCGAACGCAAAGAACCGTGAATCCGCCCGGGAACTCATCGGGTATGCGCACGCCCTGCACATGGAGTATTTTAGCTTCGCCAACGAGTTCACGTTTCATCCCTCGCTGCTGGAGGTCACCGGAGCGGCCCTGTCCCCCTGCGACCCGAAGTTTTGGGACGCATTGCAGGAAAAGTTCCGCATGCTGTTCAAGGCGCTGCCGGAACTGGACGGGATAGAACTGTGCAACGATGACATCTCGGGGTTCTGGGACGCATACCAGCCCTTCGATGTGACACGCGACGCACCCGAGTGCGACTGGTCGTACACCAAACGTTTCAACACCTTCGTCAGGAAGGTACACGAGGTCGTGTCGGGCGAATTCGGCAAGACTTATTTCCACATGACCTGGGGGCTGCGCGAGCACGAAATCCACTGTCAGCCGGAAGTCTTCAAGGCCGTGTTCAACGATTCCGTTCCCACGGACAATCTCTACGCCATGCCCAAGGTGACCCGGGGTGACCGGTGGTGGCATCAGCCGTACAATGCCACCTTCAATCAGAAGCCCCATGAGACGGTGGTCCTTTTCGAGACAATGAACTATTACGAGAGCGGTGCCGCCCATCTCTTCCCGACCTTTTCGGGGGAATACTTCCAGCGCGGGCTTCAGACCTTCCTCGCGCCGGAGAACAGCAACGTGCGCGGCATGGCCGCCCTCGCGGGTGCGGGCCGTGACGACTGGAGCACCACGGCCGCCCACAGCTACATCCTGTACCGCCTGATGTGGAATCCCAACGATTCCATGGATGAAATCGCGCGTGATTTCTGCGCGATGCATTTCGGTCCCGAAGCGGCCGGGGAAATGGCTGGGATCTACCTGCTCACGCCCACGGCCTACCAGTATGGGCTGCACATCGAGCCCGTCTCCTACGGGCAGTTCAACTCCCTGCTGCATCTGCGCGTGGGCACCTTTCCGGCAGACGGTTATCCCGCCATTGACAGAGGCAAGGAGCACCTGGCGTTTCTCCGAAAGATCTACCTGCGCTGCGTGCCCTGGCGCGAACCGACCCTGCGCGCACTCCAGCAGGGGCTCGGCACCGCAGACGAAATGATCGCCCGGTTCGCGAACGCGCGGACAAAGATCAAGGACGGCACCGTGGCGGAGGACCTGGCCAACCGCCTTACCATGACGCGCAACCTGATCAGGACGAACATTGGATACGTGAAGGTGATGTTCGCCTATTTCGACCATATGGACGCACCCACCGCCGCACACCATGATGCACTGGCCGGGGCCTATGAGGAACTGAAGACGGCAAGAACGGACTTCACCGCCACACCGAATTACAAATATGATCTTTTCGGTTTGGATACGCTCCTGCGAAACGCGGAGGATGCGCTGAAGGATGCGGTCGCGGCCAAGGAGCGCCTGGCACGCATCCCCAACCGCCGGGAAATCGAGGCACTCATTGCAGCCCAGCAGCAGCGGTACGGGGAGGTGCTGGAATCGCAGGGCGACAAGGCCCGGCGCCTGGGCCGTTTTGAAGTGCTTGTGGACGGGCAGGACATGCTGGTAGTCAAGGGGGACCGTTTCGACATCGTCAACATCCGCTGGGACGGGGCGCATGTGCAGGTCGGGGAACTGTTCTTTCCCCTGCCGGAAGCACCCGGCACAGTGGTCGTTAAGGACATTGAGTCGCGGCCCATGCATCCCTTTGTTCTTGAGCAACCCTCGCCCCAAAACGGCCATCAAGTCAAGGTGTACCTCGACGATGTCCCCGGCGCGAATGGATGGATGCGCTTCGAACTCTACTGGATCCCCGAAGCGCCCGAACGCCTGGGGTTGGGGGTGCCCTGGGCGGATGCGGCTTCATAGTGGGGAATCACTCCGCGCAATGCGAACGGGAATGGTGTCCGTGCGCACGCGGGGCGCGTTCGGCTGGGGGAATATGCCGCGCATTGGACGGGCTGCCCCCGCCCATACTTTTGCGGCAACACGCGCAGAGACGGTATAATACGCAATCGGGGGAATTCCGGAAATGATTGTATTTCTGGATTGCCCGAAGAAAGGATAGCCGATATGCCCGAACAAGTCAGGATCTTTGACACCACCCTGCGCGACGGTGAACAGTCGCCCGGCGCAAGCATGGACGAAAGCGCGAAAGTGCGCCTTGCAATCCAGCTTGACCGACTCGGGGTGGATGTCATCGAGGCGGGTTTCCCCATCGCCTCGAATCAGGAGTTCGAGGGCGTGCGGCGGGTGGCCGAGGCGGTAAAGCACGCGCAGGTGGCCGCCCTGGCCCGCGCACTCGACAAGGACATAGACCGGGCCGCGGAAGCGCTGAAGAACGCCGCGCGGCCCATGCTGCACACGTTCATCGCGACATCGGACATTCATCTGGAGCACAAGCTGCGCATGACACGCGCGCAGGTGCTGGAAGCTGCTGCCCATGCCGTGGCGCGCGCCAAGAGCCAGATTCCCTTCGTGGAGTTCTCGGCGGAGGACGCCACCCGTTCGGACTGGGACTATCTGGTCGAGGTGACCAAAGTGGCGATTGTCGCAGGCGCGGACGTGATCAACCTCCCGGACACGGTGGGCTACACGACTCCCGATGAAATCCGCGAGATGTTCCGCCACGTCATCCAGAACGTGCCGGGTTCGGACAGGGTCATCTTCTCCTCGCACAACCACAACGACCTTGGCTTGGCCGTGGCGAACGCGCTGGCGGCCGCTGAAGGCGGCGCGCGGCAGATCGAATGCACCATCAACGGCATCGGCGAACGCGCCGGCAACACCTCCCTGGAGGAGGTGGTCATGGCGATGCGCACCCGGAACGACAAGTACAGTTTCGACTGCCGTGTGACCTCGGAGGAAATCGTCCCGTCCAGCGTGCTGCTGAGCAAGATCACCGGATTGTCGGTCCCGTTCAACAAGCCGATTGTGGGGCGCAACGCCTTCGCGCACGAGTCCGGCATCCACCAGCACGGGATGATCGCCAACGCGCGCACCTACGAGATCATGACGCCCGAAACCGTGGGGCGCAAGCGCAGCGACCTGATCCTGGGCAAGCATTCCGGCAGGGCCGGACTGGCCAAGCGCTGCGCCGAACTGGGCTACCAGTTGACCGACGAGGAGACGAAGCAGCTCTACGACCAGTTCATTGTCCTTGCGGACCGCAAGAAGGAAGTGTTCGATGACGACCTACACATGCTGATTCTGGGCGTGCAGCAGGAATCGTTCGAGGTGTATCACCTGAACCAGGTACGCTGCGCGGGCAGCGACCCGGCCATGGCGCTGGTCAAGCTCACCCGCGGCGGCCAGACCTTCACCGACACGTCCGTGGGTGACGGTCCCGTGGATTCCGCCTGCAACGCGGTGGACCGCATTGTCGGCGTCAGCGGGCGTCTCGAAATGTTCGAGATCCGCGCCACCACACCCGGCAAGGACGCCTTGGGCGAGGCCTATGTGACGGTTCGCTTCGGTGAGCGCACTTACCGCGGCAACGGGGCCAGCACGGACATCATTGAGGCTGCCGTAAAGGCCTATCTGAGCGCGGTGAACAAGTATGTCGCCTACCAGGAAAGCCAGAATATCGTGGCCGCCCGGAGAAACGGCGCCAGCGCCGAGGAATACCAGACCGGCGCACGGCGATAGCGAGGCGGAAAATGCGGGGCCTGCCCCGCGTCGGCGACAAGACACTGCCGTGGCACGGGCATTACAGCCCTGCCACGGCTTCTTGTTCCTTCTGTCGAGTGTCAAGACCCATGGGACGATTGGAACCTCTGGGACTTGTGGGACGGACGGAGAATCCGGATGAGCGGGATGCGGAATGCCCGATTCTGTTGCCATAATCCCGAGGCCCGCGACCCTAAACACCCACCTTCTGTTTGACACGAACCACCGTCATCGTGTAACATTCCGCCACTTCTGCCGGATGGCCAAATTGGTAAGGCTCCTGACTCTGGATCAGGTAACTCTAGGTTCGAATCCTAGTCCGGCAACCAGACAGTTTAATCTTGCCGCCACAGCGGCAATATGTTACCGCGGCCCGATCATCTAGGGGTTAGGATGTGGGATTCTCAGTCCCATCACCGGGGTTCGAATCCCCGTCGGGCTGCCAGCTTATTCAAGGCCTCACGAAGCAATTCGTGAGGCCTTTTTCATTGCCCATAGCATAGGGTAAGCACAGCGAAACGCCCCCTATTTCTCTGAGTTCCCACCGAAATAGAAGAGTTGATTAATGATTAATATGCCTATTACGGATGCCTTTGCAGAGCACAGCGATGCATCAATGCACCCATGAGCTACGCTATGTCGAGACAACTCAGGAGTAGGCTCATCGGGGTTAAAATTCTTGAAATAGACCTCCTTCAGATAGTGTTCGAATCGTTGAGGCAGAAGAGGTGTGATTCGGTCCCTATCTCCACGTATTATAGATACCTCTAATCTTTCTCCCTTGGAGAACCCTCGACATTGACGGTATGTTCTCATTATGCCTTCGATGCGTGTAAAGGCGAGATGAACACAACTGACATAATCACCGTCATGAAAGTGCTTGATGATGAGTTCCAGGACCGGCATATGAGGCACGAACGCCTCATGTCTTCTCCACCCGTCAAGCATACTGTCCGATACGGCTTTCACCTCCTTAACAACATCTGGGATTATCTCATCTATATCCCAATTGCTACGTATTAGGTCAAACATTTTATGAAGCGTCTCCTTACGGAGAGTGATGAATGGAAACCATTGTTTGTCAAACAGTGTGTCCCATTCCCCATCTAGAAGTGCA
>CALDSM010000400.1 GCA_937923585.1 uncultured bacterium | reverse complement strand
AACCCTATAGCGACAAAGACGCTGTACTTTCCGATGAATCAAACGAGACGTTTTGGGGCGGTTTATGCTTGCGACAGGCGGGCGCTGGCCATAACCGGAGGACATCTGAACGGGTACTTTGACTTTAGTATTGTCCCAAGCACAGCACCCGCGGCGCTGAAGCCTCTGTTTTATCCGGTCGATGAAATGCGTGAACCAAGCCTACCGGATGTGCTTGAAAAATTGCCTTCTTATTCCATTTTCGTCTTTTCCGGCCATGGTAGCACTTCCGGCATAATGCTCCACGACGACAGAGTATTTCCGCCACAACTTCAGGAGACTTTGACCTGGAATAATGTGGGAGCCGCTATGTCTGTGACGCCGCCCCTGTATCTTCCCCCTTATCGACTCATATACCTGAAAGCTTGCGAGGCCGGAGCCGCCGCTGATCTCTGGCAGAGTGCCTTTGGCGATTCCTCGACGGCCTTTGTCGGCTTTTCATCTCCTGTTATCGGTTATCTGGCTGGCAGGTTTGACGAGGATTTCTGGATATCCATAAGGGATAGGGGTACGATACACGACGCCGTAATCGCGGGAATGGGTTCTTCCGGAATTAGCGGACTCGACATTGAGCTGCGTAATGAATATCTCAGTTTAGCGTCGTCCTGCGATTGATGACCATCTATGCTGCACACTCTCAATACATCCGCTGAAACATCCTTCTAAAGGGACAGCCAGTCATGTTTTACCTTCACAGCATACCGCTTACTCTAGTTGTTACTGCATTGTTCTCCTCAGGGTCGAGCATTCTAGACAAGAATGGAACTCCCAACCCAGTCTTTGCCCAGATACAAGCCATGGGCGTGTCCAATACAACACGATTGGAAGCATTTCTTGCAGAAGTGTGCATGGTATCACCCACTACCGTTAGACAGAGACAAGAAGAGAGAGTTAACAAAATGACATGCCGAGACAACATTGGAATCAAGATCGACAAGCGTCACATCTTCATATTGGATAAGAATTCTGGTGATATTTTGTCTTGTGATGTTCACGTTGAAAGGGCCGAACGCACTGACGAAGAAAAGCTGCGAGGGTTCCAGTGCTCCCCGGAAGATATCTTTGCGATGTCCGCAAACGCGCTCGATCACTTGGAACAGCCGGAGAATCAAAGCCGTTATAAAGTGCAGCCAGTGTTGCCAGACCCACGCAGGATAAAGGATAGCAGGTTTGGTGAATGGTATATTATACGTGAATACTACTATAATACTGTTCCCTGCCGGGAAAGGTACTCCAGGCTGACCGTTTTCCCTGGGACAACAGGGCTGCAAGTCCTGCATTTCATTAATTTTCCGAGAGTCACCCGGGAGGAGGAGCCGCAGCACCCCATCAGCAAGGAGGAGGCCGTCGCGGCGGCAAAGGCCTGGTTCAACGCCCCCCATTTCTACGCCGGACGGCTTGATGATGACGTCATACAGAAGATGCAGGCGGTTATCGCCCTTCCCAACAGTTGTTTCGGTCGGGGAAAGTCAACGCCGGACGACTGTCGCGGGACTACGGCACAGTACTGCTGGGAACTACCGTTTTCTTTTAAAGAGGCTTCCTGGTCGGGACCCGACTTCACAGGGTCGGAACATACCTTCTATGCCTTCCTTTGGGTCTCCCAAAGGACATCAGAAGTAATAGGAACATGTTTAAGAAATTATTAGGGGCACTGCGTTTGCACGGGGACAGCCACCCTTTACGTTGACATTTGGCAAATGGTCTGACATGCGCTGACAACCTGGCCGCATGGCGCGTGTTGCACGCAACATCGTTCGGGTGCGGGGCACCCTGTCCCGCAGCGGGGCAATTACCAACAGGGCGTGTTCTTCGTTGACGATGACCGGTACTTCTATCTCGAATGGTTACACAGGCAGGCAGAGCAGGGAGGCAGACAGACAGACAGGCAGACAGGGCAGGCGAGACGCCTGCGGTACGGGTGCGGGGCAGGCGACAGGCGGGCAGGCAGGCGTGACGCCTGCGGTACGGTGGCGGATGGGGCGCACGCGGGAGACAGGCAACCGTAATTTGCCGCCGCATGTCAGCAGCGGGGCCGTTCGGGAATATGGGCGCGACGGTGCTCCCTATTCACCCAGTTTCGCAATCTCAGGGATTTGGAGGGGCACATTCAGGGAATGCCCGATTTCCATCGCTTCCGCCGTGGGTCATAATCCTTTTGTTCAGTTAGGGCGGGCGTCTGTGCGGCAGGCATGAAGATGCCTTCGTGTCCGCCCAGGGCTGCCGGATGACCAACGGGGGCTGGCGCGGACCGTTGCGGGACTGCGCGGGCCGTATCACGGGAGCGGTGCCATGGCGATTAGTGTGCTGCTGGTTGATGACCACAGCGGTGTGCGCGAGAGTCTGCGCTGCCTGTTGGACAAGGAAAAGAGCTTCCAGGTGGTTGGGGAGGCGGAGAACGGCCAGGCGGCGGTGCAACTGGTGGACGAGCTGCATCCGGATGTGGTGGTGATGGACGTGCTGATGCCCAAACTCAACGGCATTGAGGCCACCCGTACCATCAAGGAACGCGGCCTGGACACCAAGGTGCTGGCGCTTTCGATGCATTCGGAGCGCCGTTACATCGCGAGCATGCTCCGGGCGGGTGCGTCCGGATATGTGCTCAAGGACCATGCGTATTCCGAACTGGCGCGGGCCGTCCGTTCGGTCGCGGGCTATGTTCCGCCCCGCCAGAAGGTCATGGGCGGGACGCCGATGCTTCCCGCGCTTGACAACCTTCAGCCGGGCGACCATGCGTGCTGCATTCACGAGACGGAGGAGGAGGCGCGGGCGGTCGGCGGACCGTTCCTCTGCCAGGGGCTGGAGGCGTCCGAGAAGGTTCTCTACATCGCAGACATCCGAAACGCCCAGATGATCGCGGAATGGCTGGACGGTTGCGGCTTTGACATGGACCGGCGCGCGGAAAGCGGGCAGTTCAAACTCGTGCGGTCGGAAAACGCATGCACCCGCGGCGGCATCTTTGACGCCGACCGGATGCTCGCCTATCTGCGGGAGGAATTGCGGCTGGCATTGGAGGAGGGTTACCGGGCGCTGCGGGTCGCCTGCGAGATGAGCTGGGCGCTCTCCGGATTCGAGGGCTCCGAACGGCTCAGTGAATATGAGGCCCGGCTGAACCTGCTGCTCAGGGACGCTCCCTGCGCGGTGCTTTGCATGTATGATCGGAACCGGTTCTCCCCGGAGGTCCTCCTGGAGGCGCTGGCAACGCACCCCATCGTCATTTGCGGCATGGAGGCGCACAACAACTTCCACTATGTCCCACCGGAAGACTACCTGGCCGCCGCGCCGGCCCAGACGGAACTCGAGCGGAAGCTTGAGGGGCTTCGGGGGCACCGCCAGACGGAAGCCAGCCTGAAGAGGACCGGGGACCTGCTTTCCCACCTCTTTGACACATTCTCCATGCCGGTGTATTACAAGGATTCGAGGGGTGCCTATCTGGAATGCAACCGCGCCTTTGCCGAGCAGATCATCGGGCTGCCGAAGGAGGAGATCCTGGGGCGCACACCGGAACAGCTTGCGTGCGCGCTGCCCGACAAAGTGAGGGCGTTCACGCAGGAAAAGGACACGCAATTGCTGGCCGAGGGCGGCCGGCAGGTGTATGAAACGCAGGTGCCCTGCGCCGACGGCGCACAGCGGTCCTTCCTGATGCACAAGCAGTCCTTTGTGGACCCGCAGTCCGGCGGTCCCGCCATCATGGCCATGATGGCCGACCTTTCCGGGCAGAAGCGGGCCGAGGCAGAGAGCGCCCGGCTGTTCGCCGCCATCGAACACGCGGCGGAAGCCGTTGTCATCGCCGACACGGCGGGAACCATTGAGTATGTGAACCCCGCCTTCACCGAAATCACGGGGTACAGCCGGGCCGAGGCCGTCGGCGCAAACCCCCGCATCCTCAAGAGCGGCCGGCAGGACGCGGCCTTCTACCGCAACCTGTGGGAGGACCTGTCCAACGGGCGCGTCTGGTCGGGGCGCCTGGTCAACCGTCGCAGGGACGGCCGGCTGTACGACGAGGAAATGACCATTTCCCCCGTGCGCGACATGCGGGGCGAGCTGACCCATTTCGTGGCCATCAAGCGCGACATTACCGAACAGGCCACCCTGACGGCCCGGCTGCGCCAGGCGCAGAAAATGGAGGCCATCGGAACCCTCGCCGGGGGCATCGCGCATGATTTCAACAACATCCTTGCCGGGATCTTCGGGTACAGCGAGCTGGGCCTGGAGGAGGTCCCCCCCTCCTCGCGCCTGCACGGGGATCTGCGGCACATTCATGCCGCCGCCAAGCGCGCCAAGGAACTCGTCCACCAGATTCTCACCTTCAGCCGCCAAGCCGAAGGGGAGCGCTTTCCGCTTCGGCTGGACTCCATCATCAAGGAATGCCTGAAGCTGCTGCGTCCAAGCATCCCCTCGAACATTGAGTTCATCGTGAACCTGGGGACGGACTGCCCGCAGGTGATGGCGGACGCCGCGCAAATGCACCAGATCATCATGAACCTGTGCACCAACGCCTATCAGGCCATGCGCGACACGGGCGGCACCCTGACCGTGGGGCTGCATCCCGCCGTGGTGGACGGGCCGGACGCGAAGCCGGGGCCGGGGCTGTGCCTTACCGTCAGCGACACCGGCCACGGCATCCCCCCCGAAATACTGGACCGGATCTTCGAACCCTACTTCACCACCAAGCCCGCCGCGGAGGGCACCGGACTGGGCCTGGCCACCGTGCACGGCATCGTGACCGGCCACGGCGGAACCGTCACCGTGCGCAGCGAGGAGCACAAGGGGTCAACCTTCAGCGTGTGTCTTCCCGCCGCCCCGCCAAGCCTCCGGGAAATACGGGCAATCGTCGAGGAGCCCGTGCGCGGGGGGACCGAGCGTATACTCGTCGTGGACGACGAGGAGCCGCTCACGACCATGTTTGAACGGGTGCTTTCCAGTCTGGGCTACAGGGTGACCGCCATGCACAACAGTCCGGACGCATTGGCCGCCTTCAAAGCGTCCCCGCAGGAGTATGACCTGGTGCTTACGGACCAGACCATGCCCGGCATGACGGGGTACCAGCTAGGCCAGCAGATGCTCGGGATTCGCCCCGACATTCCCATCATACTCACCACCGGATACAGCGACAGCGCCTACCGGGATGCGACGCTGCTCAACGGAATCAGGGCCTTCATGGCCAAACCTGCGGAGACCGGCGACATGGCGCGGCTCGTGCGGCGTGTGCTTGATGAGGCCCGGCAGCCGGACTGCTCCCCATGTGGTGAGCCATCCTGATGGCATTCTGTCTTTGCGCGGGAGCGCCGCGAAGAGCGGGCACGAATGGCACGGACCCAGTGCCAAACCGGGTTGTGCCGCGTCTTCGGCGCCCCGAACAGGCGGAGCCGCGCAAAGTGTCAGCGCTCACAGCGCAAAACCACCAGGGCGCTGACTTGGTGTCGCTCGGGGCGGACGCGTCTCTCAGACTGCCGCAAGGCGAATTCGTCCCCTTTTTGCCCGGTCTTCGTTGTTCGTCCAAGCGGCATCAACTGTGGCTCAAATGCAGCGGGCCAGGGCGGGAACGCCCTGCCGGGAGCGTTTTGAAGCAAAGGGGAGTATAATGTGGTTTGAAGTACAGCAGGCCGTCCGAACACCCTGCCGGGTTTTCGGGAGAGGGGATGCCATGGTTTCGACGACGAAGAGACTGCTTTTCGTGGATGATGATCCGAACATCCTCGACATACTGGAGCGCATGGTTGCGCCCCATGCCGCCGGATGGGATTCCCATTTTTGCCTCAGCGCGGATGAGGCCATGGTTCTGGTTGAACAGGCCGATTTTGACACCATAGTCTCCGACGCGCGCATGCCCGAAAAGGACGGCTTCTGGCTGCTGAAGAGGCTGCAGGCGTCGGAGCGCACACGGGGCATCCCGGTCATCATCCTGACGGG
Organism: uncultured bacterium; assembly: GCA_937923585.1. Taxonomy (GTDB): domain Bacteria; phylum Hydrogenedentota; class Hydrogenedentia; order Hydrogenedentales; family CAITNO01; genus CAITNO01. Next base: position 10,860 of record CALDSM010000400.1, on the reverse strand, counting down.
CGACTGCGAGCCCAGCCTCAAGCGCGAGGCGCTTGAACTGGGCGCGACGGACCTGCTGAACAAGCCCATCTGCCGCGAGGACCTGCTGGGGAGGCTGCGCAGCGCCCTGCGCCTCAAGGCCTCACAAGACGAACTGGCCGCGCACATAAGATCCCTGGAGGACAATGTGCGCCAGCGGACCCGGGCGCTTGAGGAGTCCCACCGGGAGATCGTCTGGCGGCTCGCAAAGGCCTGCGAGTACCGAGATGACGAAACGGGGCAGCACGTGATGCGTGTGGCGTTCTATTCACGCACCATCGCTGCGGGTCTGGGCATGCCCCCCGACTTCGTCGAGGAAATCTTTCTCACCAGCCCGCTTCACGACATCGGAAAGATTGCCATGCCCGACCGGGTGTTCCTGAAGCCGGGGCTGCTCACCCCCGCTGAAATGAAAGTCATGCAGAGCCACTGCGAGATTGGGGCCCGGTTGCTCCTCGAACAGCCGCAGGCGTTCAGCGTGTTCCAGGGGGGGGGGGGTAGTCCGTCCGGGCCCGTCCGCTTCGGAGACGAAAACCCGTTCGTCAAGATGGCGTCGCGCATTGCGCTCGGCCACCACGAGAAATGGGACGGAACGGGGTATCCCAACGGCCTCGCCGGCGAGAGCATCCCAATGGAAAGCAGAATCGTCGCGCTGGCGGACGTGTTTGACGCACTGGTGACGGAGCGGCCCTACAAGCCGGCCTTCCCGCTGGAGAAGTCGCTGGCCATTCTTACGGCGGAAAGCGGGCGCCATTTCGACCCGGACGTGTGCTGCGCCTTCAACAGCCGGATTGGCGAGATTGAAGCCATTCACACGCGCTTCCTCGGGAGGCCTCCCAGCATATGCATTGAGAACGCCCGCTGACGGACGAATCCGCCCGGGCGGGGACTGCCCTGCGGGCGGGTGAGCCGAAATGGAAGGCGGCCCGGAGCCGGGGCTCCGGGCCGCCTGTCATGTCAGGGTGTCACGAGACTCACGGGGCCAGCGCATGCACCACCGCGACCGCCTCGGGCTTGCCCGCGCCGTGGCACACGGCGCAGGTTTCAACGCCCTGGGACTGGTCGGTGTTGAGCACGGCGTGGATGTCGGCAACCAGGCTGTCGTGGCACGTGGTGCAGGCCGCGCGCTCGGGCAGGATGGTCGCTTCGCCCGCTTCGGTCTCCAGAACAGTCGGCAGAACCTCCGGCGCGAGCGGCACGTTTACATTGTGGCCGCCGTGGCAGATGGAGCACTGCTGGCGCAGCCCGGGGAAGCGCACTTCGGCGACCGTGGCGGACAGTTCCTCATCCGCGGAGAACGGGCGCGACAGTTCCTCGCCGGTGTGCCACTTGTGCAGCATGTCCTTGAAGTTGAACTCGCCCAGGTTGCTGTTGTGGCACATCACGCACACGCCCACGCCGAGCCGCTGCTCGCCGTGGCCGCGAATGGTGCCGCCGTGGCACTTGGCGCACAGTTCGTCGTCAACGACCTCGCGGCGCGGCTGCGGTTCGCTGCCGTCAATGGTGAAGAACTGCAGGCTGTTGTCTTTCAGGCCCTGCTCCTCCTCTTCCCCGCCTGCGGCGGTAAAGGCCACACGGCCGGTCATCGCGATGCCGAAAGTGAGGCCCGCATCAAGCGGCAGTTTTGCCTTGAAGATGTACTGGTAGTCGCCGGTCGGACTGGTCGTGTTGACGATGGTGCCGGTGGGGTTCCCGCCGGTCCGGTTGATCGTCTCACTTGCATAGTTGGTGTACTCGGGGGCCGGCCACGCGACAATGGCGCCCACGCGCATGATGGGGGCTATGTCCGTGATGGCGGTGCCGTCGCCGTTCTTGGCCGTGAAGTCTATGGTCAGCGTGCCGTCGGCGGGGTTGGCGGCAATGCCGGTGATCGCCAGATCTAGGCCCGGATTCTCCGGCATCTGCGCAATGGTGCGGTGCGCGGCGTCAATCGGCGACACGCCCGGCGCGGTTGCCGTATGGCACACCGCGCACTTGCTGTCGTCAGTCTGTGTGAAGTCAAGCGGGTGGTTTTCAAATCCGGCCGGGGTGGCGGTCGGGTCGCCGAACCAGACCCGGTCATGGCAGGAGCCGCAGGCGGCCTGCGTCGGCTTGCTCAGGTAACCGGCCTGCGTGTCGGCGGCCTTGGCGGCGGTCACGTGGCACATGGCGCAGTTGCGGATGTCCTGCGGCAGCGCCACGGCCGAATAGTCGTTGACCGAGTTGTTGAAGCCGATGATCTGGTAGGGCGTTCCGGCAACGACGCTGGGCAGGTTCTCGCCCATGTGAATCTTGTGGACCATGACTTTCATGTCCACCGTGTTGCCCGTTTCAGGATCGACAACGCCCGGATTGTGGCACAGGATGCACAGCCGCACTTCGCGGCGGTTTCCGCCGTGGAGCCCCAGGCGGGTGTGGCAGGCATTGCACGTTTCGGTGGTGGTCAGGTCGCGCGTCATGGTCACGGGATTGCCGTCGGGGCGGAATTCATAGTCCACATTGAAGGGATAGGCCAGGCCGTCCAGCGCGGACCTGCGCACAATCTGGGCGCCCACGGCATGCGACGCGGTCTGGCTGTAACCGGCCGGAAGGGCGGTCTTGAACCTGAAAGCGTAGGTGCCGTCGCCGTTGTCCGAAAGGCCGGCGAGACCGGCGCTGTCGTAGGTTGCCTGGCCCGCCGCGTTCTTGATGTAGCTGATGTAGCATGCGGAGTTGCCTGCGGGCGGCGCCTCGTCCAGATGGGCGATGATGAAGCGCATCTCCGTCAGTTCAACCAGGGGGACGGCGTCGCCGCGGTTGTTGGTCGCGGTGAAGGTGACCACCGGCCGGTTGTCGGCCGGAATCGCAACACCGACCACGTCTATTTTGAGCCCCGCGGGCACGAGCGGCGTGGTGCCTATGGTGCCGCCGGCGGTCAGCACCGAGATGACCGCGGAGGCCGTGGTGCCGCTCACCGAACCGGTCGCGGTGATGACGGTAACCCCTGCTGCAAGGGCGGTGACGTTAACGGCACTGCCGGTTGTTGCGCTCAGTCCGGCTGCGGCCCCATTGGTCTGCGTCCAGGAGAAGGTGTCGGCCGCATTGGTGGATGCCGCGTTCAGCGCCAGCACCTGTCCAACTTCCAGCACGGCCGAGGACGGCGTCACCGTCACTTCCGTCGGAGGGGGCTCAACAGGGGTCGTGGGGACGGAGATGGTGGCCGTCGCCACGCTGCCGCTCTTGGAGCCCTTCACGGTAACGGTGGTGACGCCGGGCGCAACCGCCTTGACGGTCACCGACAACCCCGAGGTGGCGTCAATCGTTGCCGCCGCCGGATTGCTGTTGGTCCACGTGAAGGGCGCATCCGCCGCGTCCGTGGAGGAGGCCGTCAGTGTCAGGCTCTGGTTGACCTGAAGCGTCGCCGCCAGCGGCGTGACGCTTACCACGCCCACCAGGGGACACCCCGTGAGGCATACGGCCGCAAAGGCCAGCACCGTCAACATTCTTGCTCCATGTAGACTCATGACCACGATTCCTCCTGGTTGTTGCTTCTAGAACCAAACGGCGCATCGCCGGAATTGCACAGTATTCTTCATTTCATCTTTCGAGAGACAGATTCTACCCCACGGTTAGGAATTCTGTCAAAGTCTTTTTCCTTCGCGAACCACACGGTTATGGCAGAAATTCGGCAGGCAAATGCTTAACAGTGAACACAGCATTGCGGGAGGAAATTCCCTGATTTGTCCGCATGCATGGCGCCTGCTTTTGGAAGTAATTCTCAATTGGAGATACTGATTGCGGAGCAATCCATTACGGACGCGATGGGTTTGGCGAAAGTGCTCTCTGCCTGCCGGAATCTCAAAACGGTCTATCTCGACTTTTCGGGTCGGTTCGCTTTGATAATACGGCTGCAGTTCTCGTTGGAATGTGGACCCCGCCGTACACTTGCACGGATATTCCCCGAAGAAGAGGCGGCCCGGAGCCGGGTGGCTCCGGGCCGCCTGTCAGGTCAGGTTGTCAGAGGGTCAGGGAGCAAGCGCGTGGACGGCTGCAACCGCCTCAGCCTTGCCCGCGCCGTGGCATACGGAGCAGGCCTCAACACCCTGCGCCGCATCCGAGTTGGTCACGGCGTGGATGTCCACGACCAGGCTGTCGTGACAGGTGGTGCAGGCCGCCCGCTCGGGCAGGACCGTCGTAACGCTCTCATCCTCGTTCTCGATGAGGGTCGGCAGGGCTTCCGGCGCAAGCGGCAGATTCACATTGTGTGAACCGTGGCAAATGGAGCACTGCTGGCGCAGGCCGGGGAAATGCACGCCCGCGATGGTTTCGGACAGTTCCTCATCCGCGGAGAACGGGCGCTCCAGTTCGGCGCCGGTATGCCACTTGTGCAGCATGTCCTTGAAGTTGAACCCGCCCAGCTCGCTGTTGTGGCACATCACGCAGACACCCACGCCAAGCCGCGCTCCGCCGTGGAAGTTGATCGTTCCGCCATGGCACTTGGCGCAGAGCGCATCGTCCACAACTTCGCGGCGCGGCTGCGGCTCGCTGCCGTCCACCGTAAAGAACTGCAGGCTGTTGTCTTTCAGGCCCTGCTCTTCCAGTTCACCGTTGACGGTGAAGTCCTGACGGCCGGTCATTGCAATTCCGAAGGTCATGCCCGCATCAAGGGGCAGCTTCGCCAGGAAGGTGTACTCATACTCACCGGTCGGGCTGGTAATGCTGGTGAGGGTGCCGGTGGCCGGACGGCCGGGCCGCTGAATCGTCTCGTTGGCGTTGTTCGTGTACTCGGAGGCCGGCCATGCGACGATGGCGCCAACACGGGCAACCGGTGTCAGATCGGTGATGGGGGCACCGGCGCCGTTCTTGGCTGTGAAATTGATGGTCAGGGTGCCGTCGGCGGGGTTGGCGGCGATATTGGTGATCGCCAGGTCAAGGCCGGGATTCTCAGGCATCTGGGCGACGGTGCGGTGGGCCGCGTCAATGGGCGACACGCCCGGCGCAGTCGCGGTGTGGCAGGTGGCGCACAGGCTGTCATTGGCCTGCGCCATCGGGTGGTTCTCGAAGCCGGCCGGTGTGGCCGACTGATCGCCAAACCATGTCCTGTCGTGGCAGGAACCGCATGCCTCGCGGGTGGGCTTGCTCAGGTAATCGGCCTGCGTGTCGGCTGCCTTGGTGCCGCTGGTGTGGCACATCGCGCAGTTGCGGATATCCTGCGGCAGAACCACTTCCGAGTAATCGTTCACCGCGTTCTGATAGCCTATGATCTGGTACGGTGTGCCGGCCGCAACGCTGGGAAGATTCTCGCCCATGTGGATCTTGTGGATCATGACCTTCATGTCAACCGTGTTGCCGGAGTCCGGGTCAACCACGCCCGGATTGTGGCACAGGATGCACAGGCGGACTTCGCGGCGGTTGCCGCCGTGCAGCCCAAGCCGGGTATGGCAGGCATTGCACGATTCGGTCGTGGCCAGTTCACGCGTCATGGTGACGGGATTGCCGTCGGGGCGGAATTCGTAGTCCAGATTGAAGGGATACGAAACGCCGTCCAGCGCGGACTTGCGCACGATCTGCGCGCCGATGGCATGGGAGGCGGTCACGCTGTAGCCGGCCGGAAGGGCCGTCTTGAACTTGTAGTTGTACGTGCCGTCGCCGTTGTCCTTCAGCCCGGCAAGCCCGGCGCTGTCGTAGGTGGCCTGGCCGGCCGCGTTCTTGATGTAGCTGATGTAATAGGCGGAGTTGCCCGCGGCCGGCGCTTCGTCGAGGTGTGCGATGATGAAGCGCATCTCGGTCAGTTCCACCATCGGCACGATGTCGCCGCGGGTGTTCTTCGCGGTGAAGGTCACTTCAGGCCGACGGTCATCGGGAATTACCACGCCGCTCACCTCAATCTTGAGTCCGGCGGGGACAAGCGGAGTGATGGGAACGTCCACATCGGCCGCCAGCACGGAAACGACCGCCGTGGCGGTGGTGCCGCTTACGGAACCGGTCGCGGTGATGACGGTGATGCCGGCTGCAAGTCCGGTGACGTCAACGGAGGCGCCGGTTGTCGCGCTGAGCCCGGCCGCCGCCGCATTGGTCTGTGTCCAGGATATCGTGTCGGCTGCATTGCTGGACGCTGCGGTCAGCGTGAGGGTCTGTCCGGTTTCGATCGTGGCGGCTGAAGGTGTCACGGTCACTTCCGTCGGCTCGGGTTCCACGGGGGTCGTGGGCACGGAGATGGTCACCGTGGCCACATCGCCGCTGGCGGAACCGGTCACGGTGAGCGTGGTCACGCCCGGCGCAACCGCCGTGGCCGTAACGGCCGCGCCCGTCGTGGCGCTGATGGTCGCCACTGCGGGGTTGCTGTTGGCCCATGTGAGCGCATCCGCCGCATTCGTGGAGGATGCCGTCAGAACAAGGCTCTGCGCAACCTGCAGCGTCGCCGAAACCGGCGTGACGCTCACCGCACTGGTCGTGGGTGCGGGTGGGGGACACCCGGTAATACATACGGCCACAAGGGCCAACACCATCAACATTTTCACGCCGCGTAGACTCATAACCTCGATACCTCCTGCTTGTCGTTCACTGAAGCCCGACGGTTGTCAACAACACCGCACAGATTCACCACTCGGAAGAGATGGGTTCCAAACCCAAACTCCGGAATTCTGCCGAAAACTGCCTTGTTAAATTTAAGGGAGTGGAAAGGTGTGGACCTTCTCACTTTTCATGCCTGTCAATCCTTAGACAACTTTCCCAAAAGTACCACCCAAGATTACATGATTAACGGTCGTTAGACATCCGGATAAAACATGGTAATAGTGCGAAGATCTACGTAGAAAACCCGTAGACTCAAACGGCGGGAACGGTGGGAGCGGGCTTTTAATGACGTTATTTTCCATCGGTCATATGACGTTTTATTACTGACAGAAGTCCGGCTGGAAGTTCTGGAGGGGTAAAACCGGGATGACTGATCAGGACGTAACATCCTGTTGAAGATAAAGTTGCGTTAACACAAGATCAGCGTCGCATGCGCGGGTCCTCGCCGCAGAATGGTGCCGGTTGGTACCGCATGGAAACGGAAATTATAACGCACCAAATCGCAGGGTCATGAAACCGGACCCGCTTCGCCCGCGTGCAGACGTGTCTTGGAACTGGGGGTTAGGGTTTCTTCACGTCATCGGGTGGAAAGATTGCGTTTAGATTCTTCCACAGTCCGGCAAGTTTGTCGGCGCTGAGGGTCTCGCCGACGAGGAGGGAACTGATATAGGTGTCATCCCTGGCGAACATGGAGTAGTTTATGACCGCCTTGCGCGGCGGTGCGCCGCCCGGTGCGGGATTGGCCGTGTAGGCCAGGACACGGTCGTGGTTTTCCTCCCAGCAAAACACGGGAATCAACTCCTCCGCGTCCGAATTGGGGCGCAGGCGCATCGCCTCCCGCTTGAAGTTCTTGCCGTGCCGGGCCACACAGGCGCGGAAAAAGGTTTCCCGCACCTTGTCCACCGCGGGGGGCTCACCCGACCACATGGCCACAAACTCATAGAGTTTGGCGTCGCGAAACCCGTAGTCAACCGTGCAGGTGAGCCCCAGAAACGGGTCTTTGTCATAAGATTCGAGCAGGCCGCCCGCACTGGCGGGATCCACCTGCTTCTCCAGTTGTGCCGGGGCACTGTAGGCCGCATCGGGGTGCGCCCTTGCGAAATCCGCAAAGGGCATTCCCCAAACCGCGCCGCCCACCACCTTCTCCAGTCCGGAAGTGGGTCCCGTCGCCGGAGTACCGGCCAGCGCGGCCGCGGACAGCAGAAGAGCCGGGATACCAATCAGAATATGGCTTCGCATGATGCGTCAACTCCCATGGGTTGGCCGCAATAATACCAGACGGCGCGGTGTTGCTTCCTTCGGCATCGCGGTTTGGGCATTGCGGTTGGTGGGGTTTGTTGCTAAAATGGGGTAATGGAGAAAACGTACCCATGATGACACAGATTGAGCAACTGGTGCGCGCGTTGTCCAACCGGGAAGCGGGCTGGGTGGCGCGCCGCGACGCCGCTGAACTCTTGGGCAAGGCGGCCCAGGCTGCCATCGCCGCGTTGAGCGCCCAGCGCAAAGACACCGACATGGACGTGCAATTGCAGGTGGAGCGCTCGCTGGAGGGGCTCTATGCCTTGGCGTTGCCCGCTTCGGCGCGGAAGGGGGAATATACCCTGCGCGACCTCGCCATGGCCTGTGAAAGACGCCCCGCCCGCGTCGTCGAGCCCTTCAATGACGGCTATCTGGTCACGGTGCGGCTCGACGCCGCCCGGTCGCAGCGGGTGCATATCATGCCCTACGAGTCCCGCGACGGCATGCGGGTCATCCGCGTTTACTCCTCCTGCGGTCCGGTAACGGCCGAAGCCATGTCCTGGGCGCTCCGGTCCAACGGCAGGCTGACGCACGGCGCGTTTGCCATCCTTCCCGCCAAGGACGGTCCGGAGCAGATTGTGCTGCTCAACAACCTTGTCCGGCAGGACGCCACCCCCGACGCGATCAAGATGTCGGTAAAGCAGATCGCCTTCTTCAGTGATCGGCTTGAACAGCGGCTCAGCCGGCACGAAGAACCCTGAACAGCCCGGAGGCCACAATGCGCATCGCCGATGTGGAGCGCGAAATCCCGCAGCAGGGCGGTGAGATCCCGTTCAGCCCGGGCGGCAACTATGCCGGGGCCTGTCTTGCCGGCGCACAACTTGCCGGCCTGCGCCTGTCGGGCGCCGACTTCACCGGCGCCAACCTGATGGGCGCTGACCTTTCGGGCACCAGCCTCGACCATGCGTGCCTGCGCGGCGCTAATCTGTCCGGCGCCGATTGCTCGCTGGCCATTATGGGCGGTGCCGACCTCTCGGGCGCCGACCTGCGCGGCGCCAACCTGGTCCAGGCCAATCTTGTGGGTGCCGTTGCCGACAATGCCGATTTCTCCGGCGCCAATCTCTTCTATTCCAGGCCGGGCAACGGCCGTTTTCAAAACGCGGACTTCCGCGGCGCAAACATCGAGCGGGCCATTTTCCGCCGGGCCGACCTGCGCGGCGCCGATTTCTCCGGCGCAACGGGCCAGGCGAACTTTGAGGATGTGCGGCGATGAACGCACCGCGGCTGATGCTGGCGCAGTTCGTCACCAACAACCACGAGGCGAACTGCTGGGTGGTTGCCTGTGCGGAGACCCGGCAGGCGATGATCATTGACGTGCCCACGGCTGCCCCGCGCCTTTTCCGCTATCTGGACGCCCACGGCCTTCGCCTTGCGGGTGTCTTCATCACCCACGCGCACTATGACCACGTGGGCGGCCTGGAGGAACTGCTGGCCAAACACCCCGTACCCGTCTACGCGGCGGTGGCGCTGCCGTGCCGTCACAGCACGACCCTCATCAGGGCGGGGCGCGAAATACCGCTGGGCGCGGTGAAAGGCCGGGTGGTGGAGACGCCGGGACACACACCCGAGTCCATTTGCCTCATTCTACCCGGCGCGGTGTTTACCGGCGACGCGCTCTTTTGCGGGTCCATCGGCGGCACCACCAACGACCGCGACAGGCAGTTGGAGATGGATTCGGTGCGCGAACACATTCTGTCGCTGCCTGAAGATTATCTGGTCTGTGCGGGACACGGGCCGTCCAGCACGGTCGGCATCGAAAAGAATTTCAACCCCTTCTTCAATCCACCCAGAAAGTAGTTCTTCTCTCGTCTTCAACCTCTGTGTGCCTCTGTGTCCTCTGTGGTTCTGATTCATGCCCCTTTGAACCACAGAGGCCACAGAGGCACACAGAGGAAAGAGGAGAAGGATGGTTGTGAGTAAGAAGATGCACGCAGGAAAGGGAAAGATGTTTTCATGAAGAACACGATATCTCGCCGCCAATTCTTGGCAGCGGTTGCAGCGGCTTCCTCTGCGGTTTCGGCGTCCTGCAAGACTGCGGGGCAGGGGCACGGCGCGAAGAACGGCAAGGCGCGGTTCTTCTTCACGTCGCAGGGCAAGACGGGCATGATGAACGCCGATGGCACGGGCTTGCGCTGGTTTGAGTTCGACGTGCCGAAGCAGGCCACCTGGCAACCCTGCGGCTTCTTCAGCGACGGGCGGCGTGTCTTGTTTCTGAGCATGGAACCGCGCCTGGACGGGCCGGGCAAACCTTTCGGCGAGTATTACCACAAGACGCCCTGCCACATCTGGGTGCATGATCTGGACAACGGCGCATTGACCGAGATTGCCACGAAAGACCGCATGGCGCCGTTCTACACGCCGCAGCTGCTGCTCAACGACCATCGCATTCTGATGCAGGTCGTGCGCGACGGGGCGGGGCAAATCTTCAGCATGAACCTGGACGGCTCCGATGCGAGGGAGTTCACCCGCGCCGACGAGGGCATGCCCTATGGACTCAGCCTCAGCCCCGACGGCCGCCGCGTGGCCTACCACCTCGCCAGCCCGCAGGGATACCAAATCTGGGTGAGCGACGTGGACGGTGGCAACCGCGTCAAGGTCATCGGCGACCCCGCGCACCTTTATTTCTGCCCCTGCTGGTCACCAGACGGCCAATGGCTCATTTTCCAGGACTGCCTCTACCAGCAGGACCCCGGCCATGACTGGTCCGACCTGTTCCTGAGCCGTCCGGACGGTTCGGAGCAGCGCCTGTTGACGAAGGACCAGGCGCTCTGGTTCGCCGCCAGCTACGGTTCTGCCGATAACCATGGCAACGGCTCCAACACCCCGGTTTGGTCGCGTGATGGCAAGGTGTTGTGCGCGCACCGCCTGCCCGGCGCGAAGACGGCGTGGGAATTTCAGCCGCAGCGGCCCGACACGGACCACTTCAACCGCGACTTCAAACCCGAACTGGCCCGGGGCGGCACGGAAATCTGCAAGATTGACCCGAAAGACGGCGCGATCACGAAGATC
>CALDSM010000399.1 GCA_937923585.1 uncultured bacterium | reverse complement strand
ACCCGACCAGAGCCTCCCCAGCACAGGCACGGCCAGAAACGCGGCCAGCATCAGCACGGCAGTGCGCACCACGGCCCCGCGCGATTCGGGACGCGCCAAGGCAAACAGCCCCGCCACGGCAAAATAGACACCCACCCCCACGAGTGAAAAGGAAAGCAGCGTCGCCAGCCCATAGGCCGCGCCGCCCACAAGCCCGTGCCAGAGTCGTCCCCCGCGCAGGGACCGCTCAAACCCCCACAGTGCCGTCAGCGTAAACGGGGTGAACAGGATGTCCGCACTGGTGGAACTGAACAGCACGACCGAGGGAACCAGTGCGTACACCAGCACGCCCGCTAGTGCCGTGCGCGCCCCGAAGCATGCGCGCAGCCAACCGTACAGCGGAAACATGCCCAGTGTTCCCAGCGCGGCGGTCGCCAGCGAGAGCGCCAGAGGGTCGGTCGTAACCAACCATGAGATTGCCCACAGCAGCGCGATGGGACCCGGCGGATGCACCTTCGCATGCATGGACAGGTAGGGCCGAATCTGCGGGTATCGGGCAAACAGGTCGTGGATGGAGCCGGTCTTGCCGATGTCACCTATATACTCGTAAGCCTCCCGCTGGTATGCCTGTGAAATACCCTGCATCCCATGGCGCAGCATCGCCACGGTGCAGGCGAAGAAGAACAGAAACACCGCCGCCGCCGCCAGCACCCGCCGCGTCTCCGCCCGGTCCGGCAGTGCCCCAACTCCCGCCAGTGCCGCCGGCACGGAAGACCGGGCCAGCACGGCCATAAAGCCGAAGAACACAGACAGCGGGCCAAGATGCCACGAAAACTCGCGCAGCGTCCGGAGAAGCCAGGGAAGCGCGCCCTCCGGCGCGGCCTGCATCTGTACCGCGGCCACCGCCGCCAGTCCCGCCAAGCCGACAATGTACACAACCGTTGGCCGCGCGCCAAGTTCCGCAGGGCGCAGCCCGGCGCGCCGCGTGATGAGCAGCGAGGCCATCACCGTGACCCACAGCACCGCCAGCGGAACCACCGGCGTTGAAAAGGCGGGCAGATAGAGCGCGTAAAACGGCGTCGGGTGCTGGTATATGCTTTCCACGCCCAGAATCCACAACACCGCCATGCCAAGCAGATACACCGCCAGCACCGCAAGGCTCACGCGAAACAGTATTCTCCCGCCGGTCATGCCCATGGAATTCATGCGCCCATTATGCCCCGCGCGCGGGGCATAAATCATGCGTCGCGCCACGCGCTGATTGACGTGTATGCCAAACGACAGCGGCATAGCGCACCCCCCCCCTTCTGAAGTGGGTGGTTCCCGAAAGCGAAGCGGGAAACGTTGTCTTTTGCCCATGCCAACTTGTGCTTTTCCACCTTTGGTAGTAGGATAACCTCCACGTGGAAACAAGCCACGCAAGGAGGGCAAGCCATGGCCAACGACATCACGCCCGAGTCACGGCAAAGCACGTTCGAGGAACTCAAACGGATCAACGACCACAATGCGGAATACTGGAGCGCCCGGGATCTGCAGCCCTTGCTCGGTTACAGCCAGTGGCGGCGCTTTGAAGAGGCCGTCCAGCGCGCCATAACCTCCTGTCAGCAATCGGGCAACGACCCTGCCTATCATTTTGCCGACGCCGGCAAATTGATCGAACACGGCAAAGGCGGAAAACGCGAAATCCTTGATTTTCACCTTTCTCGCTTTGCCTGCTACCTCATCGCCCAGAACGGCGACCCTCGCAAGCCTGAAATAGCCCGCGCCCAGGAATACTTCGCCGTCCAGACCCGCCGCCAGGAGTTGTCTGAGGCCTACACCACGGATCTGGAGCGGCTCGAACTGCGGAAACAGGCCTCCGAAGAGTTCAAAGCCCTGTCCGGGGCCGCGCAAGATGCGGGCGTACAGAGCCGCATGTTCGGCGTCTTTCATGACGCTGGCTACAAAGGACTGTATAACGGCCTGGGCGTGGAGGCGCTCAAGAAGCATAAGCGAATCCCTGAAAAAGAGCAACTGATGGACCGAATGGACACCACCGAGCTTGCCGCCAATCAGTTCCGCATGACCCAGACCCGCGACAAACTCAGGCGTGAAGGCATCCGCGGAGAGCAGCGAGCCATAGACACCCATATGCAGGTCGGGCGCGAAGTGCGCGCCGCCATCCAGCGGATCGGCGGCACGCTTCCCGAAGAACTCCCGCCCGCCGAACATATCAAAGAAGTCAAGAAGCGCCTGGAGGGCGCAAAGCCGATGCTCGAGTTGGAAGACAAGGATGCAAAGGGATTGATTGGGCCGGAATGAGCGTTGGAAAGGCCATTCATTGGGTCAATTGGGAGGACAGCGAAGAACAAGGAGCGTGGACATGAGCAAGAGCACCACAAGCAGGCGTCAATTCATGCAGGGCGCGCTGGCGGCCGGCGCGGCGGCGGGCCTGACCTTCTCACGGATGACGGCGGCAAGCGCGGCGCGCGTCATCGGCGCGAACGACCGGATCAACATCGGCCTAATCGGCTGCGGCGGCCGCGGCCGGTGGATTCTTCAGAACATGGTCAAGCCCGCCAACGCGAACACGGCGCTGGTGGCCATGTGCGACATTTGGAAGTTGCGCCGCGACACCTATCCGGCGGAGGCGAAGGAACTCTACGGCATCGAGCCAAAGCCTTTCGCGGACTACCGGAAGCTGCTCGAAAACCCGGACATTGACGCGGTAATCATCGCCACGCCGGACCATCAGCACTGCGGGGAGACGGTTGACGCGGTGCAGGCGGGCAAGCACGTCTATGTGGAAAAGCCCATTGCGCCGAACGCCACGGACCTGCCCGATCTGCTCCGCTGCTGCGAGGCGGTGAAGGCGTCGAAGCGTGTCGTCCAGATGGGTTCGCAGGGGTGCAGCAGTCCCGGCGCCACCGCCATCCGTGACTTTATCAGGGAGGGCAAACTGGGCAGACTGTTCCGCATCGAGTCGACCGAATCCCTCACCATGCCCTACTGGGTAAACTACAAGGGACCGCAGACGGAGGCGGAGACGGACTGGAAGGCGTGGCTGTACAACCGTGCGGACCGGCCTTTCGACGCAAACCTGCACGCGAAATGGATGGGCTATCTGGACATCACCAGCGGAACCATCGGCGGCTGGATGAGCCACTTCTCGAACACCGTCCATTTCGTCACGGGCTGCGGCCTGCCCAAGGCGGCCACGGCCTTCGGCGCGAAATACGCGTTCAACAACGATCTGAAATGCGACGCGCCGGACCAGACCGTCGTGGTGCTGGAATACGACGGATTCTTCACCCAGTTCAACAGCCATTTCGGCAGCACGCTGCACAGCGAGAGCACCACCTTTATGTTCGAGAAGGGCCTGCTGCGCTGCGGATTCGGCCATGACCCCGGCAATCCGGTGTATTCGAGCGAGGGCGTGGACGACCGCATCCCGCCGACGAAGCTGCTCGAAGAGGACCCGCCCTATCCCGGCCAGGCGCACATGGAAAACTGGTTCGGCTGCATCCGCAACGGCGGCGAGACCAACGCGAACATGGACTACGGCTACAAGCAGGGAATCGCGGTGCTGCTCGGCGACAAGGCGTACCGCTCGGGCCGCCGGGTCACCTTCGACGCGGAGAAACGCGAAATGGCGTGACCTCTCGGGCCGGTTCCCTTTCCTGAAGACACTGCCATACGGAGTTTTTTCGGTCAACTGCCACCCCGGAAGGGCACAGTGCAGTTCCGGGGCGTGCAGACATAATGCCACGGCCATGTCTGGCAAAGGAGCATCGGGCTATGTGTGATCACTGCACGCGAAGGGAATTCTTTGGGATGAGCGCGGCGGGCGGACTGCTGCTGGCGAGTGCGGCGGGTTCCTATGCGATGGCGGCGAACATGCCGCCCGCGCGGTCCCGGGGCAAGGCGCGCATCCTCGTCATGATCACCGGCGATCCCCAGCCCGACGACCGCACCTGGGGCTCCGACGCCGGCCAGATCGCGGCCATGAAGGACAAACTCGCCGAAGTCGAGCAGAAACTGGGGAACGTGGAGTTGGTCATGGGAGAGGCGCGCACGGTGGAGGAGGTCCAGGCACTGTTGAACGGTGTGGGCCCGGACGCGCCGGTGCTGGCCATCAACGTGCAGTGCTTCTCGTTGAAGGTCATTGCGGAACCGGTGCTCAAAGAGGGACGGCCGATGGCCGTGTTCGTGCTCCCGGCCAGCGGCCACGACTGGATGTACGTGCCGCGCTGGCGCCGCGCGGGGCACCGCGTCTCGCTGTTCGCCAGCAGCGACCTCGGTGAACTCGAGCGCGCCGTGCGCCTGCTGCGCGTGATACCCATGATGAAACAGAGCCGGATTCTGCTGCTCCCCCCGGCGCAGGGCACACAGCCCGCGCGCACCCCGGAGGAGGTCAAGAAACGGCTGGGCGCCGACGTGGTCGCTTTGGACGAGAAGACCTTTGACGAACTGATTACCGCCGCGGATGAAACCGCCGTGCGCGCCGAGATTGATGCATGGACCAAGGGCGCCAAGGAAATCCTCGAACCGACGGGGGAGGACATCGAGAAGGCCGCCCGCGTCAGCATCGCACTGATCAACCTTGTCGAGCAGGAGAAAGCCGACGCCCTGGCCATCGGCACCTGCATGGGCTGGCTACCGCGCGGGTTCCCGTGCCTGGGCTTTGCGCGCCTGCGCGACCGCGGCATACCGGCCGCCTGCGAGGGCGACATGGATTCAACCCTGACCATGCTCCTCTACCAGTACGCCTTCGACCGGCCCGGTTTCCAGGGCAACGCCACCTTTGACACCTCGCGCAACGCCCTGTGGACGGCCCACTGCACCGCGCCGCTCAAGATGGACGGCCCGGAAGGAGAGGAGGCACCCTACCTGCTGCGCGGCCATTCCGAGGTCGGCGGCAGCGGCTGCGTGCCCGAGGTGCAGTACCGCGTCGGCGAGGTCATCACCCGCTCCAAGTTTGTTGACCTGGACACGCTCCTGATCTCGACGGGCACGATCATCGAGGTGCCCGAGAAGTCCGTGCACGGCTGCCGCACCCAGATCGTCACTGAGGTCCGCGATGCGGCCAAAATGGCGGCCAACTGGGCCAACTCCCTCGAAACCGAGGACGCCATGACGCTGCTGCACCGCGTGGTCGTCTACGGCGACCACATGGAGAGCATGCGGCACCTGGCCAACCTCATGGACCTGAAGATCGTCGAAGAAGGCTGAGTCGGACAAAGGGATGCGCCGTTCCCGGGTCGCCGAGGGAACAGGCGCTCTGTTTCCGTGCGGCGCTGGAATATGACACAAATATGCCAACGCCAGCCTGTTCCGGAAGCAGGTGCCTGTTGCCCGGAGTCCGGCGTTTCTGTTCCTTGCGCTGCGGTCTTCAGTTGTACGGCGGTCTGACAAGACAGACGGGAGACACGGTGTGTCTTGAAGGTCAGTTTGCGGACAGGAAATCCATCCGCGTCCAGACCGGTTCAGAACGCGATCTTTTGCAGCTCGCCAAGGCAAAGGGCGGGAGACTGCCCTTTGGCAAAGAAGGCGAAACACTCTTGCCCCCCCGGGTCAGCAAATTCACGGCAGGCAACGGAGACTTCCCTAAAACGAACACCTCATCTTGCCTTGAACGTCAGAGTGCCTTCACGGAAGGTTCCCGCGGAAAATGGGGGCGAATACGTTGAACTGGAGGCGTTCCCAAGCAGGAGCAGCATCGCGGCAATATCCGACGGCCGGCGCTCATCCGTTACTCGGCTGAAAGCCGTCCATTGATGCCCGATGAATGGGGCCGTCTGATGGGCGACAAAACTTCCCATATGCGGGAAGGCCGCGCCCCGAAGCGGGCTTCGGCGTAATGCACGGATGAAAATACAAGAACGAAGCTTCCTTGAAAGGATACGGGATACCGATCGCGTGTCCTCTATTGTCAATAGGGACACGCACTGGCCGGCTGTGCCCTTGCCGACGCAGACGGCAATTGTGTATAATTGTTGCATGACATTAATCGTGCCATATGGCGTCTGTCCCGTGCATGGGCGGATGCTGCGGACGGTGGCCGCGGTCCTGATCGCGGGCCTCTTCATATCGCAGGCGGCGTGCCATGGCTGTCCGGTTGCGGACAAGACCGATCCCGCAACGGTGTTCTCCACGGCGCTGGCGGACCGGGCCGTGACCAGCATGCCCCATCAGGGGAATGCGGGCCATCCGACAAAGTGCCGTCCGGACACCCCGGGTGCCCTGCCGGGCGCTGTCGCGGCACGCTCGGAAGCCGCGTGCGGCGCAATCTCGGTTCCATGCGCCGCACTGCATCTCGCCTGTTCCTCCCGTGAACTGCTGCTACTCAAGAGCCATCTGCTCATTTGATCCTTTCCTTTCTGTCCACCTCTTCCGCGACAGGCCCCGCCACGTGTAACGGCGGAGTCCTGTTCGCGCCCATCCTCCAACAGAAAGGAAAGTCCCGTGGAGAAATCACAGGAAAAGGGCTATTGCTCCAAGTGCAACGCCCAGGTCAGCTACCATCAAGTGCCGATTGATCACCGCGCGCACCTGCGCACGACCCTGTTCACCCTGGGCATCTGGGCGCCGTTCTGGTTCCTGATGAGCCTGTCCAAGAACTGCGTCTGCGACGTGTGCGGCGAAAACGTGTCGGCCTACTGACAGCGCCGCCGTTGAGAAACATCAAGCCCGCGCGGGGGCGCCTTTTCCGGCGCCCCCGCGCTTTTCATTGCGCGTTTTGCCCGGAAGCGGCTATAATCTGACCCGCCCGCAGGCAACCACACCCGGCGCAACGCGCCTCTCAGGGAAGGAGACACCCCATGGCAGCACGCAAGACCGGCGCCAAGATTATTGACGGCAAGAAGGTTTCCGCCGAGATCCTGGCGGAACTGAAAGTCTCCGCGGAGGAACTGCGCAAGAAGGGCGTGCAACCGGGTCTTGCGGTGGTGCTGGTCGGGGAGAATCCGGCGAGCCAGGTGTATGTGGGCGCCAAGCGCAGAACCTGCGTGGAACTGGGCATTAAGTCCTTCAGCCACGACCTGCCCGCCGAGACGACGGAAAAGAAACTGCTTGCGCTCATCGCGAAACTCAACGCGGACCCGCGCGTACACGGCATTCTCGTGCAGATGCCGCTGCCCAAGCACATCAACGAGCAGCGCGTCCTCAACGCGATTGACCCGGACAAGGACGTGGACGGGTTCCATCCGATGAACGTGGGGCGGCTGCTCAACGGCGAGGACTGCCTGAAACCCTGCACGCCGTCGGGCTGCCAGGAACTGCTGCTGCGCGCCGGATGCGATCCCAAGGGCAAACATGTGGTCATCGTGGGCCGGTCCAACATCGTGGGCAAGCCCGTGGCGGCCATGCTGATGCAGAAGGCGCGCGGCGCCGACGCGACGGTGACGGTGTGCCACTCGCGCACGAAGAACCTGGCGGCGATCACGCGCACGGCCGACATCCTCATTGCGGCCATCGGCGTGCCGGAGTTTGTGAAGGCGCGCATGGTGCGGCCGGGCGCGGTGGTGATTGACGTGGGCGTGAACCGCATCGAAGACGCCACGAAGAAAAGCGGCTACCGGCTCGTGGGCGATGTGGAATTCAAGGGCGTGGCGAAGAAGGCCAGGGCCATCACGCCGGTGCCCGGCGGGGTGGGTCCCATGACCATTGCCATGCTCATGAAGAACACGATCCAGGCAGCTTCGGGGCGGAAGTAAGGCCCAAGAGGCATCGGGTCAGCGGCGGGCAACCGTCATTCCCGCGAAGGCGGGAATCCAGAGGCGGCGCACATGCCTTTGTTACAAGCGTGGATTCCCGTCTGCACGGGAATGACGGGAAGACGGTCCTGTCACGAGAGCGCTTCCCCACGCCCGTTCCAGTTGCCGACCCTGTCCTGAGACACGTGTTTGTCTGGCGCTACATTTTCGCACTTTGCCCCGTCACGTGCTATAATCCCCGACGTTTGCGGCCTGGTTGGTCCGGCCGCTTCTGCCCCCTCCCGGGGGCGTTTCCCCTGACTCTCTTCTCATCACATAAAGGTTATTGCACAATGCCCAAAAAACTCATGGTCATTCCGGACAAGGTACGCAAAGGCGGCACGCTGAACCTGGGCAAAATCCCGGTCAACACGTACAACCGCTCCATTACCGAGGAACTGGCCTCCGGTTCCGGTGTCACGATGGAGACCTGCCTGCGGGTGTACCGCGACATGGCGGTCATCCGTGAATTTGAAACGATGCTGGACAACATCAAGAAACTTGGCGCCTACCAGGGCATCGAGTACAGCCACCCCGGCCCGGCGCATCTGTCCATCGGCCAGGAGGGCGCGGCGGTCGGCCAGAGCCTGAACCTTTCCGTCAACGACCACATCTTCGGCAGCCACCGCAGCCACGGCGAGATCCTCGCCAAGAGCCTGCGCGCCGTGCAGGACCTGACTGGCAAGGGCCTGGTTGACCTGATGAAGAACTACTTCGACGGGACCATTCTGGGCATCATTGAGAAGCATGAGCCGGACTGGACGGGCCTGTCGCTGACGCCCAAGGGCAAAAAGAAGCCCGCGCTGGCCACCTGCGACGAGGAAGAACTGGGCATAGACTTTCTGCTCTACGGTCTGCTGGCCGAGATCTTCGGCCGTGAAACCGGCTTCACCAAGGGCATGGGCGGCTCGATGCACGCATTCTTCCTGCCCTTCGGCATTTATCCGGCGAACGCGATCGTGGGCGGCAGCGCCGACATCACGACGGGCGCGGCGCTGGGCAAGAAGGTGCTGGGCAGGGACGGCGTGGCGGTGTGCAACATCGGCGACGCGTCCATCGGTTGCGGCCCGGTGTGGGAGGCGCTTGGCTTCTCCACGATGGCGCAGTTCAAGCAGCTTTGGCCGGAGCACATGCGCGGCGGGCTTCCGCTGATCTTCAACTTCATGGACAACTTCTACGGCATGGGCGGCCAGCCCATCGGCGAGACGGCGGGCTTCGACCGGCTTGCGCGCTGCGGCGCGGCGATGAATCCGGAGAACATGCACGCCGAGGTGATTGACGGCAACAACCCGCTTGCGCTGGCCGAAGGCTACCGCCGCAAGCTGGACATCGTGAAGAAGGGCGACGGCCCGGTGTTCCTGGACGTGCTCTGCTACCGGCAGTCGGGCCACTCGCCGAGCGACCAGTCGGCCTACCGCGAGCGCGAGGAGATTGATCTGTGGCGCGCCGTTGACCCGCTCGCGGAGTTCGGCGGCAAACTGGTGAAGGAGGGCATCGTCGTTCAGGACCAGTTGGACGCGGTGCGCGCCTACGCGACGCGCAAGGTCACCAAGGCCTGCCGTTTGGCGGCAAACGACGCCGTTTCCACGCGCATGAAGCTCACGGCGCGCGGCGGCGTGTCGCAGTTGATGTTCTCCAACGTGGAGGAGAGGGAACTTCCCGGCCTGCGCCGCGCTGACGACGTGAGCATGCCGCTGGAGGACAACCCGCGCCTCAAGGCCATCGCGAAGAAGTCGCGCAGCGGCATCGCGGAAGACGGCTCCATGCTCAAGGGCAACAAGGCCGTGACGCTAGGCGAGGCGCTGTTTGAGACGCTCATCCACCACTTCTACAACGATTCGCGCGTGGTGGCCTACGGCGAGGAATGCCGCGAATGGGGCGGCGCCTTCGCCGTGTACCAGACGCTGGCGGATTCGCTTCCGTACAACCGCCTGTTCAACTCGCCCATTTCCGAGGCGGCCATCGTGGGCACGGCGGTCGGCGCGGCGATGGAGGGCGCGCGCCCCGTCGTCGAGCTGATGTACTGCGACTTCATGGGCCGCGCCGGCGACGAGGTGTTCAACCAGATGCCGAAGTGGCAGGCGATGTCGGCGGGCCAGATCAAGCTGCCCATCGTGCTGCGCGTGTCGGTGGGCGCCAAGTACGGCGCGCAGCACTCGCAGGACTGGACCGCGCTGTGCGCGCACGTGCCCGGCCTGAAGGTCATCTTCCCGGCCACGCCGTACAGCGCGAAGGGCCTGCTGGCCTCGGCCATGCGCGGCAGCGATCCGGTGGTGTTCTTCGAGAGCCAGCGGCTATACAACCAGCCGGAGATCTTCCAGCCCGGCGGCGTGCCCGCCGAGTACTACACACTGCCCATCGGCGAGCCCGCGGTCATCAAGGAAGGCAAAGATCTGACGATTCTCACCTTCGGCGCGACGCTCTACCGCGCGGTGGACGCCGCGAAGCGCTTCGAATCCGAGTTTGGCATCTCCGCCGAGATCATTGACGGCCGCACGCTGGTGCCGTTCAACTATGAGGCGGTGCTGGCCTCCGTGAAGAAGACCGGCAAGGTCATCGTCGCCAGCGACGCCTGCGAGCGCGGCAGCTACCTGCACACCATCGCCGGACAGTTGACACAGATGGCCTTCGACGAACTCGACGCGCCGGTGTGCGTGGTCGGCGCGCCGAACTGGATCGTTCCGCCCGCGGAGATGGAGGAGCAGTATTTCCCGCAGGCGTTCAGCTTCCTGGACGCATACCACCAGCAGATCAAGCCGCTGGCGGGCTACACCCCCGTTGTTGACCGGTCCGCGGAAGAGATGGTGTACCTGAACAGGAGCGGGATCTGACGCGAAGTTAAACTTCGCGGACAAGCGCATTCCCAACTGCAATTTTGGGAACGAGACAAACAACGCGTGCGACAACGTGCAGGATCATGCCCGAATACCCCGCCGGTGTATTCGGGCATTTTCTGTAAAACCGCGCGGGATTCAGCTTCACCCGGCGCCGAACCGTCACCATGGCAACCGCCGGCGTGTGTGGCAGCATGCGCGGATTCCCTTTCCGCCTGACACCAGACGGGAAGCAGTCTTCCTGGGGCCGAAGCCGCCGCTCTTGAAGGTCATTGTGCCCTACAACAGCCGCTCCAATTCCTCGTTGGGAATGTCCAGCGGGCGGATATAGCGAATCTCCCCGGCATTCATGTCGTAGATTTCCATCATTGGCCCCTCAGGCAGGCCCGCCTCCGCAATTTGACGGCCCATCTTTGGATACACACGCATCGCGCCGAACATGATAGACATCCGCCCGCGGAACGGAAAACGCACGATCACCGCCCGCCCCCCCGGCAGCGAGGCGATGCGGAACGGCAGCGTCTTCCCCGTCAGCCCCTCCGCCTTTTCCGCGGGGATGATGCAGCCGCCAATACTGCGAAGCTGGTCCTTTGCCACCCGGCGCGGATTGTCGAAGTAGAGCCCGAAGCCCAGTTCCGCGTCACTGCCACTCGTCTCGCTCCACGTGCGGCAGACGCCGTCACACACGGGGCCGATCAACTGGTAGGGGCCTGAATGGGTGTTGTAGGCTATCCACATCGGCTCCAGGGTTGTTGTTTCCGGCTTGACCGGGGCAAATGCGCCAAAACGCCGCGCGAAGTAGTACAGTCCGGCGATATCCCCCGCAACAACCCCGATCACCACGATTGTAATCACCACATTTATGGACATGGACCGCCTCCTGACGCAACACCCGCAGACCAGCTTGCGTCAAGAACATACTTGATCGGTCGCGCGAACCGCAAAATGGGGAGGTGAGGCGCTGGGAGCGACCCGTCACTCCCGCGAAGGGGGCCTTCCAAGAATAACCGCACCCGTGAAATCGGCCCTCGAATTCGAAGAAGCCGTCTTCCCTCCGTCATTCCCGTGAAAACGGGAATCCAAATTCGTCAAGGGGCTGGGCGTTCGTGTAAGGCGCTGGATTCCCGCTTTCACGGGAATGATGAAGACGATGATTCCCCATGGCGCATCATTTTCGGAAGCCCGCGGAGGCGTGAGCATCCCTGCCGACCTTCATCGCTCAGATCAGCCCCTGGTCAGTGCAGCGTGGGGCCGTAGCCTTCCAGCGTGTTGTACATTGTGTTCTGGGCCTCCACGTTGCGCATGGCGCCGAACACCGACGACAGCAGGTAGTCCAGCGCGTCCATGTCCACCTCACCGTCATACTGGAGCAGGCGCTCGATGATCATTTCCCGCTCCATGGGGTCGAGCAGGTCATGCACTTCCAGCCGGGTCAGCGCGCTGCGCGCCTCCTGCGACAGCCGGGCGTGCTCGTACAGCGCGAACTGCCGCAGCCCGCGCGGCCGCGCATCCGCCACGGGAACGGGCACGGCAAGGCGCGTCGCGACCAGTTTCATGGCCGCGTCTATGTCCCGCTTGTTATACCCCTGGGTGGCGAGCCACGAGCGCACGTTGCTCTCCGTACAAAGAACGTCCGGGGTTTCCTCCATCTGGCGAAGGATGGCATTGACTGCCTTTACTACCGACTGCTTCATTCACGTCTCCGGGGAACAACACGCCGGTTCCCATGGCTCATTGTAGGCAGAGCGGGTGAATCGTGTCAAAAAGTTCCGTAAAGAGAGAACATGCCCTTGACCGACACCCTCCCCAGAATCATCCCCGGCCGCGACTCCATGGCCGCGGCCGGGAAAACCCTGGGGGACAGACCTTTTCAGGCTTAATGCTTGCCGGTTTGTTGTCGGGCCGGGGGGTCCGAGCCCAGACGGTAGACTTTGACTGGCAACAGTCCTTTGGTGGCGTGCAGTTGGCGGATGGCGGCGCGGGAAAGGTCAATAACCCGGCCTTTTACGAAGGGACCCCGGTCATTCAGCCGGCAAACCACCGACCGGCCGTTTTCGGCCACGACCAGGTAATAGTCGCCAAAATTGCCGCCACGCATTGCGCAAGAGTAGATTTCATCCCGCAACGGTTCTCCGGATGCGGTGATGGGGAGGCTCTCCCGGAGGGTGTAATACGAAGCCATGCCTTCGGCCACAGGCACGAAAGGCTGTTGGGAGAGCAACACCAGCGCCATGATCTCAAACATGCGTTCTGGTTGTCCTTATGTTGCGTCCGGTTGACTCAGAAAGACGGCTACACAACCAACTCTCAGTGGGTGACGGCACGTGCCCGACAGTTCGCCGGGTCAGCCCTCGTTCCGTTCCCACCCAATTGCACTCGCTGTCACTCACATGAGCGGCTTTCGCAGTTTTATCAAAAAACCGTGCAATTGGAAAGTCAATTCAGACGTTTCGGGTTACCAATACCCGCGGCGCGTTTCCGGTTCCTGGCATCAACCTCCTTTCCACCGTTGGAAACACTCCACAGATTCTTCAGACCTCGTCCGGCAGCCCCATTAAGAACCGCCGAACCTGCTCCAGTGCGGCCACGCTCAGCCGCAACTGTCTCAGGGCGCCGTCCCCGTAGTGGCCCAAAACGAACTGCCGCATGCCGGCCGGACACAAAAATGTGCCGACCGTGCGGCCCGCTCCGGGGTCCAAAAACAGGACGAGCGCACAGGCAACTGAAAAGTCTATCAACAGACGGCGTCCCATGTCAACCCCCTCCCGGCCCAAAGCGACCCCTCCGGGGAGGCCGTCGTCCTCCGGTCCGGCGGGGATCCAGCGGGCCGTTTCGTCGGGCGCGAGGACGTATCCGCCCGCAAAGGACCGGGCGGACAGGCTCAGCATCCGCTGTGCGAGGGCTCCGCCGGTGGAGGTTTCGCACACGGCCATGCGCCAGCCGCGCGCCTGCAGCAGGCCGTCCACCACCGACTCGATGGTGTCATTGTCACGGCCAAAGGCAACTCCGCCAAGCCGTTTCTGGACCTCAGCCTCGACCGGGTCCATCAGTGCCTCGGCCGCTTCGTCCGTTTCGGCGCGGGCCGCAATGCGCACCACCACCCCGTCCGGTCCGGCCAAAAGGCCGACCGTCGGGTTTGCGCCGGACAGGATAAGGTCGCCCATGAGCGCGTCCACCCGCGACTCGCCGATGCCGCAGACCTTGAGTGAACGGTACCGCAGCACCCCGGAAACGCCAAAACGCCGCTTCAGCCACGGAATGACCCGCTCGTCCAGCATGGGCTTCAACTCATGCGGCACGCCAGGCATGCAGATGATGACGCCCCGCTCCGAATCGGCGATGAGACCGGGCGCCGTCCCGTGGGGGTTCTCAATGGCCTCGGCGCCGCGCGGCAGCATGGCCTGGCGCTTGTTGTTCTCCGTGATGGCCCGGCCCAGCCGGGAAAACCGGGCCAGCAGGACCTCGTACAGTTCCGGGTGGTATTCCAGCGGCCAGCCCAGCGCCTCAGCCACGCATTCACGGGTGATGTCGTCCTCCGTCGGTCCCAGCCCGCCGCTGCACAGCACCACGTCCGCCCGGGCCAGCGCATCATTCAACGCGGCGACTATCCGGGCCGGATTGTCGCCCACGGTCGTCTTCTGGTACAGGTTTACGCCGTTTTCGGCCAGTTGCCGGCCCATATAGGCGGCATTTGTGTCCGCAATCTGGCCCAGAAGCAGTTCCGTGCCAATCATGAGCAGTTCACACTGCATGGGGGTGCTCCTTTCCGTTCTGTGTACGGATGAATATAGCAGAACCCGGGCCGGGGCCGGACATGGCTGTCTCCAGCGAAAGAACCAAAAATGAAGTGCCTGGATTTGGGCCCAAACCTGGGAATCTTCCTGGGGCATCCTGACGGATTCTGGCCGCTGTTTGCTTGATAATCGGCCAGTATTGGACATAATCGGGGACGGGCTTGTTGGGCAACCCCCTTATCTCCGAAATAGGCCATCGCCAGTCGCCGCGACACAATTGAGGCAGTGATACGTCGCGGCTCTTTCACTTGGTCCGGCAGTGCCCCCCATAGTCTTCCAGACTTCCGCCAGTAAGAACCGATCCCGAGAAGAATTGATCTTGACAAAACACACCCGTAGTGGTAAAAAGGGTATGCATCAGACAGTGGGTGATGCATGGGACAGTCAGTGGCAACGCTCGTGTGAAGGGTGAGGGAACCTTTCCGCAGGGAAGCCAAAAAGGGTTGACGGAGAGGACAAGTCATGAAGAAGGGTATGACGGTGGTTCGGGCGCATGCGGGAGTGTCGGTCTGTGTTCTGCTGCTTGCGCTGGCGGTCGCGGGCGGCGGGGGCTATGCGGTGTTTGCGGGAAGTGCGGATAGAACGGGGGGGGTGAGGGCGAATCCGTTTCGACGCTGAACGCATCCGAGGAGCCCACCACCGCGCAAGCGGCCGCTGAAGCGACGCAGCAGTGGTTTCGGGATACGGCCGCGGCCAATAACCTGCCTTTGCCGGAGACCGTGCGGGCCGAGGCGCTGGCCACGCCGCCCCCGGCGGATTTGGCGGAAACAGTCGCGGAAACGGTGATCAGCGCGGACACGCCCGCCGTGATACCGGTGCATCTTCCTGTCGCGGCGTTCAACGCCCAGGGGCTTCAGCAGGCCTTTCCGGGGCTGCACGTTTCGGCCCAGGCGCAGGTTGAATTGCAGGCCCGGCTTGACGAAATGGCCAACGTGACGGTGGGTATCACCACGGCGGCGGTGAACCAGGGCGAAGACGGCGGTGCCGAACCCGCCGCGAAGTCGCGTACAGTGCAGAAGGACGCCGGGGAGGGGGACCCGCCGCCCCCACCGCCCGTGTTCGACCTTGTCGGTGATCTTGGCATTGTCATTGCGGCCATCAACGCCACCCTCAATGCACTGATCGACCCGATGACCTTCGACATGAACGCATTCAACTCCGTGGACCAGGGCGAACCGGAATTCTGGAGTCCAAACGGCATCCCTGACCGCGCCGAACTGCTGCTGGTGCAGGAGGTGCTCAACACAGAGGCCATTGACTACTCTGCGGACGGCGGAGTGAGCCATGATGTCGTGGTTGCGCGCTGGCAGAGCCTCATGGACATGTTCGTTCCCGGCGGTGTCTGCATGCTTGGCGCGCCGCTCGGCGACGCGCAGATGGCCAGTTTCAAACGCGTGATTGCGGGGTACTGCGTGCTCGGCGACACCACGTCGGTCATGTCGGGCGTGGCCATGGCCGTGCTTTCCGGGTGGACCCTTGCCGAGGGGCATACGCTGCTGGAACTGTTCCCGCCCATGCCCTGGCCCCTCAGCGCGCAGGGGAACTTCAACGGCGGGGACGGCCTCAACAACTATGCCAAATTTCTCATTGCCGCCGGTTCCGTCTATCCCGACTGCGTGCTCGGCACACAGCCCTGGAACAACGAGCCTTTGGGCGGTGTGTACAGCCTCTACAGCGCCATGCTCCACGGCAGTCCGTGCGATCAGGAATGCATGCTGGCCCAGATTCAGTCCACCCATTCCGAGTTTCAATTCCGGTCGGTCACGGTGAAACTGGCGGGCCATTTCCTGTCGCCGACGGTCGGGCGTTGCGATTTTCTCGCCGGCTTGCCCTTCCAGTGGTGCGCCGAGCCCGATGTGCCCTGGAGATTCGACCACTGGGAAGTGACGGAGACCGGACCGGACAACCAGCCTGTGGTGTCCCGCGTCTACACCCGGGCGCTCACCCTGGACCCCCTTTCCAATGCCGTCGAGGTGCGGGCCGTGGCCGGGGAACCCTCCGATCCGGTGTCGTTTGCGGACCCGCGCCTGGAACAGGCGGTGCGGGCGGCAGCCATGAAACTGAACGGCCAACTGCTCTGGTCCGACGTGGGCGGCATCGGCATGCTGGAGGCGCGGGGGCTGGGCATTACCAGCCTGGACGGCCTGCAATGCCTGTCGTCGCTGACCTATCTCGACCTGCGCGAGAATGAGATCACCGATCTCACGCCGATGGGAAGCCTGTACCGAATGAAAAGCCTGCTTCTGGGCTACAACTGCCTTGTCCAAACCTCCGAGCCCGGTCCGTCGCACCCCCTGGCACCCCTGGCGGGGATGGTGGATCTGGAATTCCTGGATCTTGGCTGGGCCGTTGAGGCGCTGAATGACGACATCCTGCGGGCAGACCGGGGGCAATCCAACCATATTCGGACCGTGGCCCGAATGGCACTGACTTAAGGCGTAAGTGGTTCTATTTTGGTTGTTTGCGTTTT